>CAWUJC010000322.1:0-4243 GCA_963922355.1 uncultured bacterium
GTCCGGCCGCCAAGAAGCCACCGGCGTGGCCGCGTCCAACGCCAGCGCCCATTGGTGCCCGGCATAATGATACGTATCATGCGAACGACCGACTTGGTGGGCGGCTTGCTCGGCCAAGTATTCGGCTGGAAGCAACTCATCCAAGGCCATCAACGAAGGGCAAGCTGCCGCCATGCCGATGTGAGGATGATCAATGATGATGAAGTCGTAGTGCTCGGCCAGGTCTTCAATCGGGTGATCGGCGAAGGCTTGCAGCGAGCGCTTTTCCCAGGTGATTTCCACATCCGGGTGTCGTTCGCTGTAGCGTTGGGCGGCCGCCACCAACGGAACGTAGCCGCGCGAGTGGTTCCAGGTCATGCCTTTGAGAGTCGTCATAGAAAAAAGAGGCAAAAGTTCATAAGTGAAAGTGATTTTTGACAGTGAAATGTCAATGGCGAATGCAGCGGGTGGAATAATCTAAGGAAATCATTCGCCTGCCAGATAGCCAAAAGCGAAGAGAGACTAAACTATCTACGACCAGAAAAGGACGACCTGACAGCGATGGTAAAAGGGTACGGGCAGAGGGAATCGAACCCTCGTATCAAGCTTGGGAAGCTCGCATTCTACCACTGAATTATGCCCGCAAAAATATTGCCGGTGGCAAGGGGAAGAAAATAACACAACTTGAGAGAGAGGAGCAAGCGTCGGGCGAGGTATTTCCGTCTACTCCCCTTCAGGCACCTCACCGCCCACGCGTCCCAAGCTGAAGTCAGCCAAGCGACAGCCGCCTCGCACCCGAATCACTGGTTGCACGGAGACAGCGATGTCTGGCAGGTCAAAGGCACCCTTCGCTTTCTCACCCTTGTAGACATACTTCTGCCAAATCCAGGTCCACTTACGGCTGGCGAAGGCGTTGTCTTGCCGCGCCCAAAACTCGCCACATGGATTGCCCTCTTGATCGAAGCAGCGGAGCCCAAACTGGACGCGCTCGCCGTTGTAGGGGTCCGACCATAGCCAGCCGGAAAGGACCAGTACGTCTCCCTCATGCAGCGGCTGCATTTGCCCGAGAATCGTCGTTTCCTGCTGGGTGCCCGTGTTGAGTTCAAGGCTAGCACCGGTCTTCCCCGGGCTGGATTCCAACCGTTTGAGAATGACAGAACTGGGTACTTTCCAGCCTGGAAGGTCACGCCCGCCGTCCGCGGTCTGGAACTTGGGATTCTCGAGGAGGTTGACCGCAGGGATGAGGGGCACCGGATCGCCGTAAAAGACGTTCTTGCCGTCATCAAGCACCGCCCGCAGATAGCCCTCACCAACCGGGAGCTTGCCCTTCCATTCACCGCGCGCCTCGGCAGCATCGAGCGAGACCAGCCGGGTCATGCTGTTGGGGTCCTCCCCGGCAGAAAGACGCAAGCGGTACTTCCCGCTCAACTTCTCAAATTCCCGCCCCCGGATCGTCAGCTGATGGCTTCCGTCAAACCGGCCACGTGCAGGCCGGGGCAAAGGCGAGGAAATCTCGTAACAAATAGTGGCGGTTCCATCAGCTGCAATTTCTCGGACCCAGGCGTGGCAGACCGGCTTCTTCACCTTACCGGCCATGAGGTCAATCTCGGACCGCAGCTCGCCAACCCGTTTTTGGAAGTTGGTTCGGCTGGTGAAATTCGGAATATCCTCCGCCATTGACAGCACCTTGTCCGCCTTGGCGGTACGGCCCAGGCCAATCAGATGCTCCGCCACCGTCATGAGCTGGTCAAAATGATGTGCCGGACGGCCGGCCGCTGCCTGCTCTTCAAAGATGGCCAAGACATCGTCAAGGCTCTGCTTGGCGATCTCATCGCGACCGATTTCCTGCGCCGAGCGCACTAGCTCCAGCCGAATGCCGACGCGGTTGGGGTAATTGTGCCGCTGCTGGTCGGAGAACTTGGCCGCGCGCTGCAGCGCCTGCAGCCCCAAATCGCGGTGTCCGTCCATGTCGATCAACTTGCTGGAAAAGAGCCGCAGTACATTCACTTTATGGAAATCGTGCAAGCCGCTCCGCCGGTCCAAACCTTCGTCCAGGAGTTCCGCCAAGCGAGCCGAGGAGTCCTCCTCCCCGCTTTGGAGCTGCAACAAGGCGTCCATTGCCTGGGCGTACCAATTATCAGGCTGGGCCACACTCTCCTGATGGATAGCCGAGCGCAGCTTAGCCGTCGCGGCCGGTTCGCGGATGGAAAGAATCATGTCCAACAGCGGCGAACTGACTCGCGACCCGTTAAACTGGATCTGGGAGAAATAGGCCTGCATCAGGTTAAGCTGACCACCGTTGGCGAGGACAAAGAGCTCGGCTGACGGACGGCGACTGTCCTGAAATAGAAACCCCTGCAAAAACTGGGCGGCTTCTTCTTCGCGGTTTTGCTCCAGCAGCGCATCGACGATCATCTGGCACTGCTTGAGGTGAGCCAGGTTGCCGTGGTAGAGGCCGGTCTTCCACACCTCGATGGCGAGGTCGAGCTGCCCCATTTGCTTCAGCTCCCGGCCAAATTGCTGAAAGAATCCGTTCAGCGGCGAATTAATGCCGGGAAGTCGACCGTGGTTGGGAAAGCTCCGCGCCAGCTCCACCAACTCCTCCAGCCGCTTGGCCTCTTTGTAGGCGCGGATCACTTGCGGGCTGCGTTGCTGCAAGACCGCCACCGGATCCAGCTTGAGGACCATTTCATACACCTCCAGCGCCTCGTCCTGGCGCTTCTGGTTCTCGAGCAAATTGGCAATCTTGAGATGGAGCGCAACATCCCGTGGGCGCAACTCACAGGCGCGTCGAAAATGCTTGAGTGCTTCCTGCGCGTCCGTGTGGATTTTGGCTTCGCCCAAGAGTAGCTCAAAGCGCGGCGATTTCGGGCTCTTCGCGGCCAGGTCTTCGATCTCCTCAATGTAATCAGCCAGCAGGTCGTGCTTCTTGAGCGAACGGAGAGCCGTTATCCGCGCCCCATGAGAAACCCGAGCATTGGGTGCCAGTGGGTTCTGCGAGAGGATGCGACGCGCTAGTTGCTCCGCTTTCTCTGGCTCCTGACGGTCGCGCATCCGGCTCAATTGGCGCTCCAAACGCTGGACGGCCGTGAAGCGCGGTTTGGGCCGCTGCTGGTGGGCGGCTTGGTTGATCGCTTTGGCCTCCTTCTGCATTTGCATCTGGTTGAGTTCCTGGGCCAACGCCATCCGCAGGTGCAAGGGAAGATTGAGCTTACTCAGGCGGCGAGCCACCTGCCGAGCCAGGCTCTTCTGCTTGGTCGCTTTGGCTACCGCCAGCATCCAGAACTGGGCGTCAATGTAGACATCCCCGGCATCTTCCTTGATTGGGCGTAATTGATTCAGTGCCGTTTCGTAGCGCTTGAGAGAGAAAAGCATGGCCGCTTCCGTCAGCCGTAGGGAATCGTTCTTAGTCGCTTTCCGTGCTGCCTGGACCTGCTTCAACGCCTCTTTCTTGTCCCCATAATTCCAGGCGGCATAGGCGCGGGTCAGCTGCGGGTATACTTTCTTCTCCGAGGGGAAATCCTTCTCCTGTTGTTCCAGGAGAGTGAAGAGCGCCTCTCGGTTCTTCTTGTCCTTCATCTCGCGGAAGATCTGATTCAGCCAATTGATCTGCAACTGACTCAGGAAGTCATTGGGCCCGGGGGCAGACTGCTGGTAATGCAGCGGATGCGCCCGACTCCGCCACGCCGTCCGCCGACTGGCATTGCTGAGAATCTGGTTGGACGAGAGGATCTGATTCGGCGTCTTCCCGGCAGGCGATTGGAACCCGTAGATGTCCATCAGCAGGCGCTGGGTCAGGGTCAGCGCAGAGTCTCGCAGCACCGGATCTTGGTACAAGCGCTTGGCCAAGTTGAACGCCATATGCACGACCTGATGGCGGAACTGCCCAGCGCTACCATCCGCCAACATCATCTGCAGGAGTTGCTCGGCCCGCACCAATTGATTCGACGAGAGGGCGAGATTGTACGCCGTGCGGATTTGCAGCGGGTCCTCGGAATCAAACTGGCGTAGCGCCTCGAAAGCGACCTTCTCCGCCTCTTGGTGCCGCCCCATCCGCGTCAATAACTGGAAGCGAGAAAGCGCCACATCGACCGAAATTCCGGCCGAGGCGTCTTCCAGGCGATCGTAGAACTGCTCCAGGTAATTTTCCACGATCTGCTTGCGTTCGTCCGGTTGGTTACGGCCCGAGTAGCTCAGCAGAAGCATGATGGCAAAGTGGTCGGCCGATTCACTCCGCCGTTCCGGCTGCTCCAGATAGCGCTCA
>CAWUJC010000323.1:0-4241 GCA_963922355.1 uncultured bacterium
TCGGCCGGGAGATCGAGGTGGGTAAAGAGTTGCTGCTGCATGAACTGCCAGTAGCTCTCCGGATGGGAGCGCTCGAGCCCGTAGTACTCATCGAGGTTAAAGGTGATGACGTTTTGAAACGACAGGCCTTCTTCTTGGTGCAGGCGGATGAGTTCGCGATAGAGCCTGACCGGCGTGGAGCCGGTGGCCAAACCCAGCACGGTGCGTTGCCCGTCCGCTTCTTTCTGCCGGATGAGGGTGGCGATCTCGCTGGCCAAATCTTGACTAGCGGCGTCTGCTTCCGCGTAGACGCGGGTAGGGATGCGTTCGAGTTGTTCCGTCTCAGGTGCCGTGGGGGGAGGCATGGGCCTAGTGTGGCAAGCCAGGATGAATTAGCGACCTATTTTAGAACTTTATGGTAAAGTAAGCTGGCCTAATACTACGGTAATCCTCATGAGTTGTTTTCTTTCTCTAAGGGGCATCCAACAATGGAAGCATGAGTTTGGAACGGTCATTTGATTTACAGTCAAAACTGCTGCCCGCCCCTCGCCAAGGGGGCTTCCGGATGGACGATCACTGGGTCTGGGACGGTTCGATCATTCGCGGCGAAGATGGGCGCTGGCACCTCTTTGCCTCTCGCTGGCCCAAGGAGTATCAGATGCACCCGGGCTGGCTCTTTAAGTCCGAGATTGTCCGTGCCAGTGCGGATACCATCGAAGGGCCGTATCGGTTTGAGGAGGTGGTGCTTGGGCCTCGCGAAAGATTTTTCTTCGATGGCCGGATGACGCATAATCCGTCGATCCGCAAGGTCGGCGATACGTATCTACTCTTCTACATTGGGACGACCTATAAAGTGGATCTGCCGGAAGATCCCGCTGACATGCCCGTGATGGATATGGATGATGGCTATCTTTGGTCTTGGGAAGTGTGGTTGCGGAAGCGCATTGGCTTGGCCACCAGCAAGTCGATTTTTGGTCCCTGGGAACGCCGGGATGAGCCCATCCTTCTGCCCCGGCAGGGGAAATGGGATTGTGGGACGACGTCGAATCCTTCGCCCTACGTGATGCCCGATGGCTCGATCTACCTCGCCTATAAATCCTCTTGCGTCACGCACGGGCTGCACCTCCAGCCCTTCAATTTGGGCATTGCGCGGGCCGAAAGCTGGGACGCGCCGTTCGAGCGGGTGACGGATGATCCCGCCATGGTCTTGCCGGAGGGCAGCTTTGTGGAAGACCCGTTTCTCTGGCACGAGGACGGATGCTTTCACATGATCATGAAGGATATCAAAGGCCATGTGGTGGGAGATGGCTGCGGGCTTTATGCCTGGAGCGAAGATGCCAAGCATTGGAGCTTGGGGGATCCCCCAGCGGCTTATTCCCGCGATCTGGTTTGGGACGATGGCGCCACTGAAACGGTGGGGCAATTTGAGCGCCCCCAACTCCTCTTTGATGACCAAGGGCGGAAGACCCACATGATTGGAGCCACTGCGCATAGCGCGGGCCATTTGGCCAAGGTAACGGATACTTGGATTACCGTTGTGCCGCTGCGCGATTGAGCGAAGCCTTGCTTAGAGCGAGTGCCAGAGCGTTTCCAGTCGGCGACCGTATTCGCAGAACGTTTGGAACTGGGCTTCCGGGCTCCCGGGTTCGGTTTGCTCATCGTGGAAGACACTGGCCATGTGAGGTTCAATCGAGATGCCGCCGTCATAACCGCGTGCTTTGAGGTCGCCCAGGATTTCGCGGACCTTGCCCTGACCATCACCAGGGAAGGTGAAGTCGGCCTTCTTCCGCTCAGGATTCCATATCCCGTCCTTGATGTGGACGTAGGCGATGTGATCGCGAACGTTCTCGTAGAACTCAAGGGCGTCTTGTTTGGGGCGAGGGGCCGGACGGGTGAAGTCGTCAGTAAAGACGGGATTACCGGTATCGAAGACGAGTTGTAAGCCCGGGACGGCTTCGATCAGCTCCAGGGTTTGGGGCGAACCCATCCCGCCGTAGTTCATGCAATTCTCGTGCACGGGCTGAAGACCTTCGGATTGGAAGAGGTCGACAAGTTCCTGTAAGCGGCGAATGCGTTCCGGCACCAGTTGCTTGTCGGGAGGAAGTGTGTGGCCCGCTTCATCTTCCAGTAACCGAAAACTCATGATTCGGACGAACTGAGTGCCGAGTGCTTTCATCCGGGGGAGGCACCTTTCCGCTTCAGCCAGCGAAGCCCTCATGTCTTCGTCAATTGGCTTGCCCCAATTCGCAACGGCTGAAGAAAAACAGCTGACCCGGAGGCCTGCGTCACTGATCTGCGCAACCAAGGCTTCGAATTCGTCTTCCGGCAGATCGTGTACGTTGGTTGGTTGGCCGCCGTTAACGCGAACGTTGCGGAGTTCCAGGTGTTGCCACCCGATCTCTTGGGTGGCACGGATCTGAGTGGCAAGGTCGCCACCAGCTTCATCGGTGATTCCAGCAAAATAAGGCATGAGTCAGTTCTCTTGTCGAAGAATGGTGAGGTATCAACTTAATCTCACTGGAGTTGTTTTAGAATGGATTGTTGGGTTTAGTTTTTGCACTATTGAGCTTATAAGATGGATGTTGAGCTTTTTCCGTTTCGCCACGTGGAGATGGTGGAGCCGCCCGCTATTTTTCAAACGAACCGTCGTTGGCGCTGGGTGCCGCCTGTCCGGGACTACTACAACCTGTGGATTTGTTGGGAAGGCGAGGCCGTTTTGCGCTGCGACGGGCAGGACTATCGAGTGACGCCTGGGGCGGCTTTTCTTTTACCGCCGAAGATGAAAGTCGAGGGATTCTCAACGGGAGAGGAAGAGGCTCCTTTGCGTAACTTCCTGGCGCACTGGAAGCCACGGGGCCGAAGAATCAAATTTTTGGGTGCTCACCTGTTAGGGCGACAGATTGCCGAAATCGATACGGCCAAAGGGTTGATGCAGAGCTTACTGCGGCTGGCGTCTTTTTCCGATGAGCTTTCCCGCCAGCAATCCGAGTGGGCTTTGCTCCAACTGTTGGCTCTGCTCTGGCGCGAAGCTCAGCAACCCAAGGCGAGTTTGACCAACGCGCGGCTTTATCAGCAACTTGCACAAATGCGCTCTGGTTCGTTGCTCTTCACGCCGGTGGAAGAGTTGGCCAAGCAGGCTAAACTTTCGCGGATGCATTACACGCGTCGTTTTCAGAAGCTGACCGGGGAGTCGCCCAATCGGTTTCAAATTCGCGAACGGACGGACCGTGCCTGCACCCTCCTGCGTCAAACCAAGATGACGCTGGAGCACATTGCTCACGTCATTGGTTACAGCGACGTGTTTTTCTTTAGCCGACAGTTTCGCCGGGAGATGAAGCAAAGCGCGGCTGCCTACCGGCGTGAGCAGGTCGACCTATAGAACGCAACGGAGCAAGCCGCACATCCCCAGACGGGGAGGTTCGTCCCCATAGAGCGCCCAGCGTCGGGGAGCGTAGTCCGGTGTGATCTGTGGTAGCCCGGCAAGCCGTTGGAGACCTTCTTCTCCCCAGGCCGGATGAGCTTGGAGGAGACGTTCTTTCAAGTCATCGCGCGCTGCCATCGCTCGGCCGTGGCGGTTGCGGAAAGCGGTTAGCTCTTGCCGGTAACGAGGTTTGTCCTCCTGCCACCACGCGACTAATTGTTGATAGGCGGCGACGGAGCGATCGCGCCGGTCGAGGGCGTCCTCGACGCTTGGATTATCCGGTAATTGAGCCGCTGCTCGGTAGGTGGCCTCGTCGGCATCCGTTTCGGGGCCGAACCAAATGCGAGCGTCTCCCGCTTCCGCTAGACCCGCGTGGGAGAGCAACGCGATGATTTCCAAGTGCTCCTTGGTGACGATGCGATGAAGAATTCCGGGGGGGAACTGCAGCACGTCGCCGGGGCGGAGTTCCTCCGTCCACATGCCACGTTCGGGCTCGTGAAACTCCACCCAACCATTGCCCGAACGGATCATGTAGACTTCGTGGGCGACTGCGTGGAGATGCGGGCAGCCGCCCAGATTGCCGTCCGGCGAGGGGCGCTGGTCGTAGACTTGGACGCCGGTGATGCTGATGCCACCAATCACGGGATTCATGTGTGTTCTCCTAAGTCGTTCGGCTTGCTTCGCAGACCTGCTGTGCGCGGTCGCACAGTTCCATCACGGCCAGATTGTTGCGAGCACTAGTGCCGGGCTCCTTGCCTTCGCACACTTGAGCGTGGAAGTCTGCCAAGACGCCCGCCAAACCAGGTTCATCTGCCAAGGTCACGTCTTCCCACAGATTGGC
>CAWUJC010000324.1:0-4222 GCA_963922355.1 uncultured bacterium
CACCGTGGTGAAAATCTTCAGCCCACCGGCCTTGAGCTGATTCGGTGGGATCAGCCCGCGGAGCTGGCGACGCACTTCCTCAATCGCGTAGTTGCCACCAAAACTTGGCCGGGGTTTGAGGACGAAGGGCTCGGCCTGAGCCTGTTTAACCTCTTCTTCGGTGACGAAGCCATGGCGGAGCATCCGCCGCAGCGTCTTGTCGCGCACGGCGAGCGTTTTTTCAAAGGCAGCCTTGGTTTTGCCGCTCCAGGGCGAGAACGTGTTGGGAGCGGAGACCATCCCGGCCAGCAAGGCCGCTTCGCCCAGACTGAGGTCGTGCACGCTTTTACCAAAGAAGGCTTGGGCGGCAGTCTGTGCGCCGTAGAGACCGTGGCCGTAGTAGATTCGGTCAAAGTAGTTCCGGAGGATTTCGTCCTTCGTGTAGGTCGCCTCGATGCGCAGGGCGAGGAAGATTTCCAGCAGCTTGCGATCGTAGGTGCGCTCCATCCGGTTGATCGAATTTCGTGCCAACTGCTGGGTGATGGTGCTGCCGCCTTCACGCAGACCGCCGGGGAGGAAGTTGGCCAGGGCGGCGCGAGCGATGCCGGCGAGGTCGATCCCCGGGTGGAAGTAGAAGCGCTGGTCTTCGGTCGCAATGATGGCTTGAGTCAGCTTCTCCGGTAGGTCGCCGGGGGGGAGCGGTACGCGATTTTGCTCAAAGAAGCGACCCAGTTGCTGGCCGTCCTTGTCGTAAACGATGGAGGCCTTGGGCATCTCGTGGACGAGGTCAATGTCCACCTTCATGGCGCGCACCCCGTAGATGACGCCCAGCGGCAGGATCAGCCCCAGGGCCAGGATGCTGAGCAGAAAGGCGTGTTTGAAGACCAAGCGGAAGGGGCCGGTGGCAAGTCGCCAGAAGAAGTTGATCCAGCCCTTCGCCCGCCCTTGGCTCTTTTTGCCTCGCGCCCGCTTAGCAGTCGATTTGCGCCGCTGGGTCCGTGCCTCAAGTGGCAAGGGCGGTGGGGATTTCTTCGGGCGGTCTGCCATGTCCGGGTTTAGACGATGCAACACGGGAAATCGACGGAAATTCTCGTGGAAAGCTAGGGGGAGGCGAGTAGGGTGGTATCATGGTCATCTATTACGACAGCGCCTGCGAGCAATACGAGACGCCGGGGCACCCGGAAGCACCGTTCCGTACCCGCGAGACGGCCAAGCACCTCAAGTTGGAGCTTTCTGGCCTCGAGTGGGAGCAGCCGAAGCCCGCCACAAAGGATGTGGCCCTGCTCGCGCATACGTCGGAACACTGGGAGCGCCTCGCGCAGGCCACTGACTTCGACGGCGACACCGCCTACCACGCGGGCATTCGTGAACATGCCCTCCGCGCTACGGAGGCAGCCCGGATAGCGGCAGATGTTGCGTTGGGGGGGGAACCCGCTTTCGTCTTATCTCGTCCGCCAGGGCACCACGCCAAGGCGGATCAAGCCATGGGCTTTTGCTACCTCAATCACATTGCTATTGCTGCCAAGTATCAGGTGGATTGTGCGGGGGTGGAAAAGGTGGCGGTCTGGGACTTTGATGCCCATCACGGCAACGGCACCGAGGCGATCTTACATGGGGACGATCGAATCCTTTTCTCCAGCGTGCACCAGTATCCGGGTTATCCCGGGACGGGAACCAAGAGCTTCGACAACATCCATAACTGGATCGTCCCGCCGGGGGATCATCGACAAAAGCACCAGAAGGCGTTGGAGGAATCCTTCGCAGCGGTGCTCGATTTCAAGCCCAAGCTGATTCTAGTCTCCGCTGGATTCGATGCCTACGCCGGTGATCCGATCACCCAGATGAGTTTGCTGGAAGAGGACTTTGCTTCGTTCGGAGAATGGCTCGTGGAAGCCAAAATTCCCTTCGCCTCCGTTCTAGAAGGCGGTTACAGCCGCGACTTGCCGGAATTAGTAGCGGCTTATGTGAAGCCACAACTGGAAGCCTGGAAAAAACCTAGTTTTATTCAGAGCTTAAGGGGTGCTGAGTAAATCTAATGCCTTTTCTTTTTGCGCTTCGGTGGGACTTGGCGTGAGATAAAGGCATGGCGATTGAGTACAGTACGGAGCGGAAAATTTCGGCGGAACAGTTTATCGACGTGCTGGTGCGCTCGACCTTGGCCGAGCGACGGCCCGTGCACGATCTCGAAACGGTCCGCGCGATGCTGGAGCACGCCAACCTGCTCGTAACGGCGTGGGAAGGCCCCAAGCTGGTGGGCGTTTCTCGCTCCGTGACGGACTTTGCCTACTGCTGCTATCTGTCAGATATGGCGGTGGATGAGGACTACCAGCGCCACGGCATTGGCCGCGAGTTGATGCGCCTCACCCAGTACGCGTTGAAAGAAACCTGCACCATTATCTTGCTGGCGGCTCCGGCGGCCGCCGAGTACTACCCGAAGGTCGGTTATCATCAGCACGACTCGGCCTGGGTCATCGGTGCTCGGGAAGATTTGCTGTAAGCAGCGTGTTGCCATCGATGGTTGTTGCGAAACCAATCCGTCTAAATTAACTGGCAGGTATTATTGTGAAGGGGAAGCCTCTGGATTCGATCAGTAGGACGCTTTATGTACTGATGGTGGTGCTGATTATCATCGCGATTGGTATCATCTTTGCGATTGAGCTGAAGCTTATCAGCTTGGATTATTTTGTGTATGTTTTGTATTTAGGCATTGCCAGCGTTCTTCTTTACATTACATCCAAGCCGGATGCCTTCAGCTATTTTAGGCATCGTTCCTGGGCGGAGAAAATTTTTGGAATCATCGCAGCCTGCGGCATCGCGTTGGTGCTGATGTATTTATTGTTGTTGGCTTTTCAATTAAGCCCACTGATTTACCTCAGTCCTTAATGCCATACACATACACTGGCAAAACCAGTTCTGGCAAAGCGTCTACAACTCTGGCGGGCGGCAGAAGCTCCATTCGACGCCGTCCGGGATGAACATGCTGTAGCTTTGGTTTTGGCGGCGCTCGTTTTGTGCCGGGTAGGACATGACCAAGTTTTGCTTGGCCCGGGTGACGGCCACGTAGAAGAGGCGACGCTCCTCGTCGATCTCGTCGCGCGTTTCGGCCCGTGGGTGGGGCATCACGGCGGAGCTGGCGCCGGCGAGCCAGACGCTGTCCCACTCCAGTCCCTTGGACGAGTGGATGGTGGAGAGCGTGACCGCGTCGTCCGGGTGACGGTTATCCGTGGTGCGGTCGATGCTGAAGCCGTCAAGGAACTCGGTCAGCGTCGCGCGCGTTTGCTCCATGGAAGTGACCAGCGAGTTGATCGTCGCCAGTCGGTCTTCGCCGTCCTTGGGGTAGTTCTGGAGAATAAGGGGGCGGATTTCCTCCATCAGGTACTTGCCGGCTTCGCCCAGCGTTTTGCCGCTGCGGAGTTCCTGGGTCCAGGTGGCCATGGGGGCGGCGGACTTGGGCCAGATGTCTTCAGCAAAGAGCCCTTCGCCGCGGGCGGCGATAGCCTTCACCGCCGTGCCTTCCCCAATTCCCGGGAACTGGGTCAGCGCCCGCAGGAGGGCAATCTTATCCTGCGGGTTGTGCGCCACGCGGAGGAAGGCGATGAAGTCCTTCACCTCGGCCGCGTCGGCCAGGGTCAGGCCGCCGTATTTCTTGTAGCGGATCTTGTAAACATTGAGTTGCACTTCCAACGCCGTCATCACCTTGGAGCCGCGGGCCAGGATGGCGATGTCATGCGGCTTGCGCCCGGCGGTGACGCGGTCGCGAATCCACCCGATGACGCCCTTCGCCTCGTCGTCCGGGGTCAGATACATCCGGTAGCTGACCGCGCCTTCGCCGAAGTCGCCGTGACGTGCGCTTTGCAGGTGGAGCGCAGCGGCGGAATGGCTGACCACCTCGTTGGCCAGGTCGAGGATGGACTGGCCGCTGCGGTAGTTGTCTTCCAGTTTGAGGACTTTGGCACCAGGGTTACGGCGAGGGAATTCGACGATCAAGCTAACGTCCGAGCCGCGGAAGCCATAGATGCTTTGGTTGGCGTCGCCGACCACGAGAAGGTGCTCGGGATTGAGCGCGGTGAGGATGCGTTGGTTCAGCTGGTTGTTGTCCTGCATCTCGTCGACCAAGACGTACTTCCAGCGAGCGCGCAGCTTCTCGGTGTAAGCTTCGTCTTCTTCCATCCGCTTGGCCCAGATGGTAAGCAGGTCGTCGTAGTCGACCACCTGTTGCTCGAGCTTGGCGGCCTGATAGGCT
>CAWUJC010000325.1:0-4218 GCA_963922355.1 uncultured bacterium
GGATGCGTGCAGTATGACTTCCACCAGGACGAAGAGAATCCTGCCCTTTTCCTGGCCTACGAAATCTGGTCGACCACTGAGCACTGGGAGGCACACATGCAGACGCCGCACCTGCTCTCACTCTTAGAGTTTGCCGAAACCGCCATGGCGGAGGTCAAGGTCAGCCAGCTCTATCGGCTGAACCCGAGTTAAGCAGAATGAGGCATTGCTCATACGAGGCCTGCACAACGAAACCCATAACCGGGTGCAGCGTCACGCTGCTAGATACTATACTCGGGCTGCTCTTCGTGCAGGCCGCACTCGCGCTTAAGGCCAAAGAAGCGGGTCTCCTCCTCGGTCATGCCTTCGCCCAGCTTACGTGTGGTGTGGACGTCGCCGATCGAGACGTAGCCTTCGTCCCAAAGCGGGTGGTACGGTAGATCGTACTTCTTCAGGTACTGGAAGACGTCGCGGTCCGTCCAATCAATGATCGGGTACGTCTTAAAGCGCTCGTTGACCAACTCGGCAGCTTGGCGCTCGGAACGGCTGGACGCTTGTTGGCGGCGCAGCCCCGCGATCCAGGCGTGGGCGTCGAGATCGCGCAAGGCCCGCTGCATCGGCTCGACCTTGTTGATCTGGTTGTACTTCTCAATGCCTTCGATCCCCTGTTCCCAAAGCTTGCCCCAGCGGGCTTCCTGCCAGGCCGGGCTCCAACGCGGGCGATAGACCTTGAGGTTCAGGTCCAGGCGCTCGGTCAGAGCATCGACAAATTCGTAGGTCTCAGGGAAGAGGTAACCGGTGTCGACCAGCACGACGGGGATGTCGGCCTTCTGTTGGGTGACCATGTGGAGCAGGACCGCGGACTGCGCCCCGAAGCTTGAGGTCAGCACCGTGCGTTCGCCAAAATGCTCCAGCGTCCAGGCGACGCGTTCTTCCGGGGTCATCGCGTCGAGCTCGGCGTTGACGTTGCAGACGTTCAACTCACCGAAGTTGCACACCTGCTGCCCCTTAGGCTGACCGTTGCGAGTCGCCGGACCGGTCAGTTGCGAGAGAATCTCGTCAACGGCGGAGGTGGAATGAGCTAAGGCAGGCATGGTAAACGTCCCTTTGTCGAGTAAGTCTATCAACTTTACTCATTCCGTCAAACCTGCAAGCGCTTTTTTAAAAAAAGTGACTCTCGCCCGCGCTCTACGGCGAGAGTCGCTGGATCGACCACCCCTCGCCTTGGCGCTGGAAGAAGAAGCGGTCGTGTAAGCGGCTCGAGGCCCCCTGCCAAAACTCGATCTCCTCCGGCACCACACGATAGCCACCCCAGAAATCAGGCAGCGGCACCTCGCCGTCCGCCCACTTGCGCTTCAGCTCTTCGAACTTGGCCTCCAGAATGGAGCGGGAGGAAATCACCTCGCTTTGATGCGACACCCAGGCGCCGATCCGACTACCGAAGGGCCGGCTGGCAAAGTAGCGCAGACTCTCCGCCGCACTGATCTTTTCCGCCCGCCCGTTGATCGCCACCTGCCGCTCCAAGGGCAGCCACGTGAAGAGGAGCGAAACCTGAGCGTTCTCCGCCATGGCCTGGGCCTTGCGGCTGCCGTAGTTGGTGTAAAAGACAAACCCGCGCTCGTCGTAAGCTTTGAGCAAAACGGTCCGCGCCGTCACCTTCCCGTTCGCGCTAGCCGTGGCCAACGTCATCGCGTTTGGTTCCAGTAGCTTCGCCTCTTCCGCCTGGTTAAACCAGCGGCGGAACTGCTCGATCGGATCTTCCGCCAGGTCCTCCACCTTCAGCCCACGCGTGGTATAATCGCGCCGCAGCGCCCCCACGTGGTCGGGATCAAAATTATCGGGTGCAGACGCCATTTCTTTTAACATGTCGCGTTTCGACAAATTTGCTCGAAAAAACTTCGGCAGACGAGGCGACCACTTACATCGGGGTCTCGAGCAGCTCCTCCCGCTCTTCTTTCTCGCGGCGACGCTTCACGATCCAGTAGACCACGCCGTACGTCACCGCGGCGGCCCCCAAACCAAAGATGGCGGCGCCGAGCATAACCGGAAAGCCCACGTGAAAATAAAACGTCCATTGCTGGAGTTCGTGCCAACTGAAGTCCGTCGTGTGGAGCGGCGGCGGTTGTTGATGGGGGTGCGAGAGCAGCCAGTAGCCCAAGTCGTACTCCAGTCGCAGAAGGATGGGCGCGAGCGGCAGCAGCACGTCGTGCAACGTCACCGCAATCACCGCCGCCAACTTATTGCAGCGCAGCACCCAGGCCAGGATGAGTGAGATCAACGTCTTGACGCCATCCAAGGGAAGGAAGCCAACCCAAATGCCAATGGCCGCGCCGCCGGCGATCGCGGCAGGCGATTCCCGCAGCTCGACCAAGCGCAGCAAGTGGCGCTTAACGTGATGATGGTAGAGTCGACTTAAGTTCGCCACGGTCGAAGATGTCCTGCGATTCCTGTTGTTTCTGCTCCGGGACTTCCTGGAAAATCCCCTCTAGCGCCAGCAACTGCGTCTCACGAAAATTTGAGGGCGGCACAAATTTATCCGCGCTCGCCGGAACCTCCGCGATAGCCTGCAACGTGACGCGTTCTCGCCCTTTTTCTGGCCCAGAGCCGATCAGGACTTCCAGAGGCACCCAACCCTGCTTCCCTAAATCCCGAGCGGCGACAAAAAAGCCCTTGGGCAAAAAGCCCCGGACCGCCGCCAGCTCCAGCGGCTCGTTCATCCGGCGAAGTCGATCCATCCGAGCGGCCAACTTGCCGTCACTCTCTGTAGCGGCCCAGGCCAAAATTTCAGGACCGGTGGGGCTTTTCCCGATCCACTTTGTTACTGGATAACCTACCAATTTCTTGGCGGTTTCTTCCGTCCGCGTCCAAGTGTACTGGTCTTCGGGAATGGTGTCGGCTTTCTCCCAAGGTTGTTCCAAATCGTAGCTGGCAAAGCCGTCGCCCCAGTCCATGCCGCCTAGCTTTTGTTTCGCGCGTTCGGTTTCCGCCACCGCGGCTTTGACGTCTGGCCAACGGAAACGCCAGTACTTGCCGTCCCGCAACTCCAGCCCAGTGAAAGCTTCCCCTTGGTCCTGGTAAATCACGGCAAAGCGATCCCAGGGTCGATCGACCCGAACCTTGTTCGGCGTCATCAGCGCCTCAACCCGCTTGGGATGGCCCACATCCAGATGTTGAAACGTCATCCGCGTGGCCGACTGGGCAGACACGAGTTGCCCCGCCCCGAGCACCAACAGGCCAAGAACAAGAACACGTTTCAGGCCAAAGAACTCAACCATGCGCGTAGTCTACCACGCTTCCGGCGCGATGGGCTTTTTCTTTTCTCTGGGACCAAAGAGCGCGGTTCCCAGGCGAATACTCGTGGCCCCTTCTTCGACCGCCACTTCGTAATCCCCGCTCATGCCCATGGAGAGTTCGGGCAGCTTGAGGCCAGTTTTCTGCTCAACTTGGTCCCGACATTCCCGCAATCCGGCGAAGGTCGGGCGGGCCAACTCCGCCTGAGGAACCAGCGGCGCCATCGTCATGAAGCCGCACAGCTCCAGGTGCGACATGGCGTTGACCTGCTCGGCCACGTCTGAGACTTCCGCCGGAGCGAGGCCAAACTTCTGGCTCTCACCCGCGACGTTGACTTGCAGCAACACACTCAAGTGCTTGGCCGCCTCTTCCGCCCGGCGGTTCAGCTCCTCAGCCAGACGCAAGGAATCCACCGCATCAATTTCCTCAAAAAGCTCCACGGCAAACTTCACCTTGTTCGACTGCAGGTGGCCAATCCAATGCCAACGTCCGGCTCCGACTTCGGGAATCTTGACGCGAGCTTCCTGGATTTTGTTCTCGCCCAAATCCACCAGCCCGGCAGCCATCGCTTCGCGGACGGTTTCTACGCTCCGAGTCTTGGTCACGGCAACGAGCCGGACCTGCTGCGGTGGGCGGCCGCTTTTCGCGGCGGCTTCGGCTACACGTTCGCGCACAACGGCGAGGCGCTCAGGAAAAGTCTCAGGTAAGTCTGACATCGCGAGGTAAAAAATATCTAATATTATTAGCTTTTCCAGAGAAAGATTGCATTTCAATTAGAAAGACTTATGTTTATTTCATCATGCAGGTGGAATCATTCAAAGTCTTTCGGGATTTAGTGGAGTCGCAAAGCTTCAGCAAGGCGGCTTCCCTAAACTTTATCACGCAATCAGCCGTCAGCCAGCAGATCCGTGCCATGGAGGAGCGCTTCCGCGTTCCCCTCATTGAACG
>CAWUJC010000326.1:0-4203 GCA_963922355.1 uncultured bacterium
GTGAATTCCGCTTTACCACCGATCACGAGGCCTATTTTGAAGAAGCTTCCGAGGTGATGAACGCCGAAGCCGGATTGACCCGGACTGAGGTCTGGGACTTTTCCCCCGATGCGACAACGGACTTCCAAGCCCTGTGGGAAAAGGAGGGGAGAAACACTTACCGCGCCCGGTGGGTGAAAGCGGATTAACTCTCCGGCTCAAAGGTTTAAGGACTGGCTTCGGTTTCCGGCGGTAAGACGGAGGCGGGGAGGGGTTGCGGCAGCTTGGGTTCAACCTTGAGCGTGCCGTCGCGCAGGGCTAGGGCGATGTAGTACTCGTAGTAAATGTCATCGCCCTGTTCTGCGATCCAGTCGAGGTGCTCCTGGGCTTTCTCCTGCTTGTCATTAAGAAGGGCATCGAAAGCCAGATACGTGTGGGCTTCCGTTTGGGCGCCACGGTCTTCGGCAAAATAGAGCAATTCGTCTTCCGTAATTTGGCCGCCGAGATAGCGGAGAGCGGCGTAAGGCCACACGTTCGGGCTCGCGTTGTTCAAGGCCAAGTGGACGAAGGCCATGGCGCGGTTGGATTGGCCTTGGGCCTTCGAAGCCAGGTAAGCCACGATGGTGTTGTAGGCGGCGTCGTTGCCGTCATAGAAATCCGTGTCGTGCCAGGGGATGATATTCTGTGCTTGGATCACCAGGTCGACCGCTTTTTCGTAGTCCCCGGCGCCCAGGGCGGACCAAGCGGCAAAGCTTAGGCTTTCGGGGCTGTTGCGGTCGTATTGAAACGCTTTTTCGTACTGTTCCACGGCGTCTTGGAATTCGTAGCCGGTAAAGTGCAGCCAGCCCAAAGCCCGGAGGACGAAGGCATCGCGTGGCGAGATATTGAGGGCATCCTGGTAGTTTTTCAGGGCCGCAACGCGGTCACCTACTTCGTGAAAACTGCGGCCTCGGAGCCAATAGCCGTAGGTGTCCGGCTCAAAGCTCAGGTATTTTGAGAAGCTACGGATCGCGGACGGGAAGTCGCCCCGCTCGTACTGGTCGATCCCGCTTTGGAGGAAAAATTCCCGCCGGTCCGGAGCGACCAGAGAACTGGAGGGATCGCACCCGCTGAGGAGGAAAGCTGCCAGGAGCAGGACGCCACCCGACAGCCCCCGATGGTTGGCGGTGGCTTGGTACACGGTAGGGTAGTATGGCCTCCCGGGCGACATGGCAACAGCCAAAAAAGCGCCCGATTTGGCTCCAGAGCCGTTTACTTGACCACGCGAGGCTGCTTGTGGGCTTCCACAAACCAGAGGGCCTTGTCGAGGCCCCGGCTGATGCCGGTAAAGAGATCTGCGGTGTCGGCGTCCCCCGCGGCATCGGTCAGGTCGATGTTTTTACGGATCGACTTTGCCGCCACGGCCAAGGCATGGCTGAGGGCGTCCACGTGGTCGGCGCTCTCACTGATGCAGAGCGGGTACTCGGGGAGATGGCTCTTCTTGGCCACAGCGCGGGCGGTGCCGAGGGCAATGCCGCCGAGCTGGACGGCGCGTTCGGCCACTTCATCCACGTAGCCGTCGATTTCGCCGTTGATTTGGTCAAAGAGCTCATGCAGCGCGATAAAGCCCTCGCCTTTCACATTCCAGTGGGCCTGCTTGCATTGGGTCTGGAGGTCTTTGAGGTCAGCCAGCGACTGATTGCAGATACCAATGACGAGTTCGCGGGTGCGGGCGGGGAGATCGTTCTGCGTGGCGAGGAGAGAATACTTGCCGCTTCCGTCGTGGGAGGCTTTGGAAGTGGTGCGGGATTTCTTGGAGGTGCTTTTCGCTTTCGTGCTCATGGCATAACCTATCTGCAACCTTAGCCTTTGCAACCGGCGGTCGCCCGCCCGGGTAAGAAAAAAAGCCCACCGCTCCGTGAAGTGGAGCGAGGGGCTTCAGCTCGCTGAGATTAACAAGCTCTAAAAGCGGACGCCGATGGTCAGCTGCGGGCCGATCGAGTCGATCGCCTCGTTCTTGAACTGAGGCTCGGAGAGCCCGGCGTTCGAGTAGTGGCGGTAAAGCGCGGAGAGACGGACGAAGAGCAGTTCGCTGATGTCGTAGCGGAAGCCGGCTTCCACCCCAAACATGAAGTTAAAGTCCTGGCCCAAGCCGCGTTGATCGCCGTTCGGCATCACCTGCGGATCGGAGTTGGCAAAAGCAACACCCACTTCAGCGCCCACGAAGGGGACTAAGCCGTAGCCCTTGGAGTTGACCCAGCCGGTCGGGGTGAAGTTGTAGCGCGGGCCGACGCTGAAGCCGGCGATGTAGTCTTCCACACCCCAGGTCACGGCGGAGTAGTTGCCGCGGAACAGGAAGCTCGTGTAACCCGCGTACCAGGCGTCCGACTGGATGGCTTCGTAGTAAGTGGCGTCGTTGTCGACGATCAGCTCCAGCGTCAGGTCGATCGGGACAAACGTCGTGTCGTAAGCTTCGTTGGTGCGGATGTTGGAAAATTGAATGCCGCTGCCGAGTTCGATCGAGAGGTCCTTCACGCCCGGCAGGCTTTCGACGACTTTCTCGTCCACGTAAATGGGATCATCCGCCAGGGCGATGTGAGCCAGGCCCAAGGCAGAAACCATGAGTAAGGTAAAATATTTCATCTCTCCTCCAATAGATAAGTGCGTTTTCCTAGTAATCTCATACTTAATGGAAAAGTCACCTCGTTGTCATGCTTTTTTCTCGCAAGCCTGGTGGATACCAGGGAGTAAACCCCAAGGGACCCTGATTAATGCTCCACGGCGTCGCCAAACTCGATCCCGAGGTTACGGGCAAGGCGGACGGCGTCAGCCGGGAGGTACTTGCGGCGGGGGAGGATTTCTTTGAAGTCGCGGAGCTGCATTTTACCCGCCACGTGGGAGACCATCACGCCGCGCTCGCCTTGCGTCATGGCCAGGACGGCGAACTCGCCCATCCGGGCGCCGAGGAGGCGGTCAAAGTGGGTCGGCGTGCCGCCGCGTTGGACGTGGCCTAGCTTGGTGAGGCGAATTTCCTGCTGGATGCGGCCATGGCCGGCTTCCTCCAACTGGTCCATAAATTCTTCGCCGGTGCAGACGCCCTCGGCCACCAAGATCACGCTGTTGTTGTGCGCGCGCTTAAAGCGGTTGTCCAGGCGTTGGACGATGCCCTCCATGTTGACCTTGTACTCCGGGATGACGGCGACTTGCGAGCCGGTGGAAATCGTCGTCATCAACGCGAGGTAACCGGAGCCGCGCCCCATCACCTCCACCACAAAGCAGCGGCGGTGGCTGGCGGCGGTGGCTTTAATCATGTCGACCAGGTGGATGATGGTGTTCAGCGCGGTATCGACGCCGATGCCCATGTCCGTTCCGTAGATGTCATTGTCGATCGTTCCGGGCAGGCCGATGACGGGGAAGCCGAGATCGTGCAGCGCCTGTGCGCCGCGTAGAGAGCCGTCGCCACCAATGACTACCAGGCCTTGGACGCCGTCGGCGCGGAGTTGGGCGATGGCTTGCTTCTGGCCTTCTTCCTGTCGGAACTCAGGGCAGCGGCTGGTTTGGAGAATCGTCCCGGAGTGACGAGAAAGGCCGCTGACCTTATGCCGGTCGAGGATAACTTTGTCGGCGTTGAGGATGCCGTGGTAACCGTTGTAGTAGCCAATCGTTTCGATCCCGAGGCTGGTACAAGTGCGCGTGACGGCGCGGATTGCCGGGTTCATGCCCGGGCTGTCGCCGCCGGAGGTAATTAAGCCAATGCGTTTCATACGGCGGTGCGAATTTAAGTGTCAAGTTGGGCGAGGATTTTTTCCTGCAGCGTGGCGATGAGTTCCTCAACGGGGAGTGCCGAGCGGATCCCGGCCGCCAGTTTGTGGCCACCGCCGCCGAGCTCGGTGGCAATGGCCGAGACATCCACCTTGCCACGCGAGCGCATGCTGACGCGGAGTTTGTCGTCCTCCAGTTGCTCCAGCATGAAGGCCACCTGGACGGAGCCAGTCGTCTGAATGTACTCGATCAGGCCCTCAGTTTCTTCCCGCGTCGCGCCGGTGCGGGTGAACATATCCTTGGTCAGAAGAAAATAGGCAATGCGGTCGTTCGCCACGAAGTGGGTGCCGTTGAGTGCTTCGCGCAGCAATTTCAGGCGAGTGGCGGGATAGTTTTGGAAGCACATCTGCGCCAGGTAGGCGGGCTCGGCGCCAGCGCGGACCAATTCGCTGGCCACTTCAAACGTGCGCTGGCTGGTGGAAC
>CAWUJC010000327.1:0-4184 GCA_963922355.1 uncultured bacterium
AACGACGACAGCGGCGCTATCTCCAGTTGGTACGTCTGGAGTGCCACCGGCCTCTTCCCGGTGGGCGGGCAGAACCTCTTTCTCATCGGCAGCCCCATCTTTGAGCGCTCAGTCTGGCATCTGCCGAAAGGTGCGTTCGAGATTCTCGCGCCGGGGGTGTCGGACAAGGCGAAGTACGTGGTCGGTGCCAAGCTCAACGGTCGCCCCCTGGAACGTGCCTACCTCCGCTGGAATGAGTTTGGTCGCGCGGGCTGTTTGGAACTCGAGATGGCCGAAGCGCCCAACGATTGGGCCCAGCAGCGCCTACCCTTTACCAAACGCCTGACCTCGGGCTTTGCCGAATCTGGGCGCCACGAAAAAGGCGAGGGCCATGCACCCTTCCCCTACAGTGATTGGTAAGAACCTTGAACGTATTGGCACGTCCCGAGCGGCGTGCTTAGTTGGAGATAGTCGTTAGAGAAAAGACAAAGGAGACGTATGAATTGGGATAGCGCCGTTGTTCGACCACCACATGAATCCACCGCCACCGGTGACGTCAATTGCGGCGAGGGGCCGCAGCGGGTGCAGGGCTATCAGCCGATTGAAAACTACGGGATGATCGGCGACCTCCATACCATCGCCCTGGTGGGCCTGGATGGCTCGATCGACTTCATGTGCTTTCCGTATTTCGATTCGCCCTCCATTTTTGCCGGGATGCTCGATTCCGAGAAGGGTGGGCGCTTCCAGCTTTCGCCCCTCTTGCGCAACATGCGCCACAAGCAGATTTACTTGCCAGACAGCAACATCCTCATCACCCGCTTCCTTTCCGATCACGGCGTGGCCGAGGTCTCCGACTTCATGGCGGTCGAAGAAATCGGAGAGCTTCCCGCTCATACTCTGGTTCGGCGTGCCAAGTGCGTCCGCGGTGAGGTGCAGTTCCTCATGTACTTCCAGCCGGCCTTCAACTACGGCCGTTCTTCCTACCACGTGGAGAAGCACGCCGACTGCGTCATCTTTGCCTCCACCGGTGATGACGGCACCGTGCTGCGGCTCCGGGCCGACACAGAGATCACGGTCAACGACGGCAACGGGATTGCTTCCTTTACCTTGAAGAGCGGCGAGACCTGCGCCTTCGTCATGGAGTTGTTCGAGCAGCGTGACGAGGACTCGCCTTCACGCGCGGATCACTTCGTCGGCGACGCTTTTAAGCACACGGTTAACTACTGGCGCAATTGGATCGGCCGCAGTCAGTACAAGGGCCGCTGGCGCGAGATGGTCAACCGCTCTGGCCTAACCCTGAAGATGCTCACTTCAAAGAAGAACGGCTCGATTGTCGCCGCGCCGACCTTTGGCCTACCGGAGACGCTCGGCGGCGTGCGCAACTGGGATTACCGCTACACCTGGATTCGTGACGCCTCGTTCTCGCTCTACGCGCTCATCCGCTTGGGCTACACGGAAGAGGCCGGGGCCTTCATGAACTGGATCGAGGCGCGTTGTTCGGAGCTCAACCCGGACGGCTCGCTCCAGATCATGTACGGGATCGACGGGCGGCACGAGTTGACGGAGTTCGAGCTGCCGCACTTCGAGGGTTACCGGCAGTCCAGCCCGGTGCGCGTGGGCAACGCGGCCTATAGTCAGCTCCAGCTCGACATCTACGGCGAGTTGATGGACGCCGTCTACCTCTACGACAAGTACGGCGAGCAAATCCACTACGACCTCTGGATGAACCTGGTTCGCCTGCTCGACTGGGTGTGCGATAACTGGCGGAGCAAGGACGCCGGCATCTGGGAAATCCGCGGCGGAGCGCAGGAATTCCTCTACTCGCGTTTGATGTGCTGGGTGGCGCTCGACCGCGGCATCCGCCTCTCGCAAAAGCGTTCGCTGCCCGCGCCGCTGGATCTGTGGTACCGCCAGCGCGACGCCATCTACCAGTCGATCTTTGAAGAGTTTTGGCACCCGAAGCTAAAGGCTTTCGTGCAGTACAAGGGCTCCAAGGTGATGGATGCCGCCAACCTCCTCATGCCGCTGGTGCGCTTCATCAGCCCGACTGATCCACGCTGGATGTCGACGTTGGCCCGCATCGAGCACGAGTTGGTCGACGACTCGCTGGTCTATCGCTACACCGTGGGTGAGGCCGCCGATGATGGCCTGGTCGGCGAAGAGGGAACCTTCTGCATGTGCTCGTTCTGGTACGCCGAGGCGATCTCTCGCACCGGCAATCTGGACAAAGCGCGGTTCTACTTCGAAAAGATGCTGGGTTACGCCAATCACCTCGGCCTCTACGCGGAGGAACTTGGCCCCGCCGGTGAGCACTTGGGTAACTTTCCCCAGGCCTTCACCCACCTTGGGCTTATCTCGACTGCTTTCGACCTCAATCGCCGCCTGGATATGTCCGGCAGCCGGGGGTAGCCCTGGATGTGGCAACCTTATCAAGAGGCTGAGATCCAGGAAATGATTGATGCCGGTTACCAGGAGTTAAAGCCCGAAGACAGAGAGTTTTGGGAGCAAGTCAAAATCGATCCGCAGCGATGGCAGCTTTCTCCTTGGGGAGATGAAGGCGGAGGCTTTTGGGTCGTCGCTACCAATCAAAACAGAGTTCTTTGGTTTAATGACATTGAGGAAGGGTGGAACATATCGAACTTCCAAGAGCATGGTGTCATCCGAGAGTATTTTTGTGAACAAGCAGCCTTTGAACATACCTTGCTGGACTTATGTTCGGATGAAACAAGGGGGCGGTTTGGACCGCCAGAAGCAATTGAGTAGTTACAATCGCTGTGTGTGTAATTCTAGGAAGTCCTAGAATGCGATACAACCTTCGCGTGAGTAAAACGCCTGTTACTTTGCGCTGCTACTTTAGCGCGGCGAGGGCTTTGTTGCCTACTGGCCGAGTTGCTTGAAGGCGATAGCGTAGAGCTTGATCTGCTTACAGATGGCAGAGAGGCCATTGGCGCGGTTGGGCGAAAGATGCTGCGTGACGCCGGCTTCGCGGAGGAATTCGGGGTCGAGTTCAATTACCTCGTCGGGTGTGGCATCGCTGTAAACTTCGGCCAGGATGGAGGACACACCTTTGGTAATGAAGGCGTCGGAGTCGACGGAGAAGAAGCACTTCCCGTCGCGGAAGTCGGGTACGAGCCAAAGCTGAGAGGCGCAGCCCTCGATCTTGTATTTATCAATCTTCTTCTCGTCCGGCAGGCCGGGGTACTTCTTGCCTTTCTCCATCACGTGGAGGAAGCGCTCCTCCTGGTCCGGGATCGAGGTCAGGTCTGCGACAATCTTTTGGCTACGTTCAACGGCGTTCACAACACGTGACCGTGCGCATTTTTGCCCGCCTTGTCAAACGTCACCAGTGAGTGGGGTGCCTCGTGAGGGTAGGGCGCTCTGCCCCAGAGCGCCGATCAGTGGCTTCTCTTGACGGAAAAATGGCGGGCTAGGGACAGCCCGCCCTACCTTCCTTCAGAGGAAATAAAGGGGGCCGCGTCACGCGGCGGGAACCACCAACTTGATGGCGTTAGGCCAGACGCGGATGTCGAGGAGGTCCGGCGTGTTCTGGGGCTCGCCATCGTAGGTGACCGTTTGCGCAGGTTGGGTAGAAACGCGAATGCGCGCGGCCTGATGATGCGGGAACGGTTCCGCGTCGCGGAGCCATTGGGTCAAACTACGGGTCATGGATAGAAGCGACTCTAGGTGGCGCGGCTCAATCAGGATCAGATCGAGTTTGCCGTCATCCGGCTCAATGCCGGGGCAGAGCTCGCGTCCGGAGGAGCCCATCCCGGCCAGATTCGTGACGATGGCGGTAACGGCTTCGATCTCGAAGGGGTTGCCGTCCTCGAGCTGGATGGTGTACCAAGCGACGGGCGGCTGGTGCAGCTGGCGCATGGTGCTGAACCAGTAGGCCCAGGCACCGAACTGCTCTTTGGCCTCGCGCTCGGTTTGGGTCAGCATGTCGGCCTGCATGCCAATTTCAGCTCGGAGGACGAAGAGGTCGCGCCGGTTGACGCAGCCCGCGTCGATTCGTCGGGTGGGCGGGACGCCGGCATGGTCGAGACCCAAGAGCAGGCGGGCGGCTTCGGTGACGTTTTCTGGTTGGGTGAAATCGCTGGCGAGCACGTTGGCCGAACCACCCGGAATGACCGCGAGCGGAACGGGGGTGCCTTGCAAGCCGCGGGCGGCTTCGTTGACCGTGCCATCACCGCCAAAAACCGCGA
>CAWUJC010000328.1:0-4183 GCA_963922355.1 uncultured bacterium
GCCTCGTTCCAACTCATCCAGGTGAGGTCGCAGTTCGGGTCCAAGCCAATGGCCCGCAGGATTTGGGAGATCGACTCATCGGGCCGATCCAGGCGAGCCAAAATCATGGCGCGGTAATGGAGAGCGTAAGGCGAAGTCGCGATCATCTCTTCCGCCTGCACCATCGCCTTCTCTGCTTCCTCGTATTGCTCGTTGTGGAAGCACAACACACCAAGCTTGAACCAGGCTTCCGAGAAATTCGGATTGAACTCGATGGCCTTCGTTGCGGCTTCTGCGGCTAACTGGAACTTTTCTTCTGCCCCGAGCGAGGCGGCGAGATTATCCCAAGCCCGCGCGTAATCCGGCTTCACTTCTACCGCCTTGCGCAGGGCCATCTCGGCCGCCTGGTAACGGTCTTGCATGAAGTGGAGCACCCCGATGTTGCACCATACTTTAGGGTGATTCGGCTCGGTCTGGTCGGCCATGGTGTAGGACTGCATGGCACTATCGAAATCGCCCAAGAGATGCTGAGCCAGCCCAAGGTTATACCAATGGCGCATGTCTTGAGGATTCAAGTCCTTGGCCATGTGGTAGGCGTTCTCCGCCAGTTGGAAGCGTCCGCGCGTGAAAAAGGTTTCGCCCAAATTGGTCCACAAGGAGCTGGTTAGCTCGACGTCCGATTCCCGCTTTGTCACCGTCTCGGCAATGCTGATCGCCTTCTGGTAGCGGTTTGCGCCGGCCTCTTCCATGGCGAGCGACATGGCTTCGAGAAAGTCGGTCGGCACCCGCTCCGGCGCGATGGTCGTCGTGTCGTCCTCAGCTGAAACCGTATCGCTGATGGCCATGCCGAGGAGCTTATCGGCGGTCATGGCCAGCTTGCCGGTCTTGCGAATCACGTCCGCCGGCTTGGGTCGGGCGTGCTCGGCTTTGTCGACCGTTTCGGCCACTTCTTTGACCTCGCCCTTGGAGGCAATGGCTTCCTCAGCCTGCGTCAGGAGGATATTGAGATCAGGGTCGAAGAGGCCGAGTTGCTTGGCGCGTTGGAAGTGATCGCGCGCCGCCTCCGGCAACTTGAATTCATTGAGGTGAATGACGCCAATTTCCTTCAGCAGCGTCGGATTCGTGTAAGCTTTGGAAAGACGGATGAAGACGCTCTTCTGTAACCCGGTCAGGAGATCTGACGTGACTCCCTTCTCTTCGGCTTGGCGCAGCGTCTGGGCGACCAGCGCCAGGGTTTGCATCCCTTTTTGATCCTGTTTGGCTTCGGCGGCTTGGCGCAGCGACTCCCACAACTCCGGGTCGAGAGGCTTAGCCTGAATGGCGCGCAGAACGTCGGCGATGGCGACCTTGCTCATAGGTAATTAAAGGGTGTAACACACTTGCGCCTGAGCGGCAAGTAGTTCAGCCGCAAAGGACTGGCCGCGCTTTTTTCGACCAATCGTTAAAAATCACCCATCGGCGCTTCGTCCTGAGCCGGAGCGGATGTCTTGGCCTTGGGCTTAGTGGGCTCCGGCTCCGGTCCTGGGAGGACTTCCACGACGCCCATCCAGGCGGGAGCCACTTTGCCTTCCTCTTCTTTCGCGAGGCGGGGGAACTCATACCCCAGGCTCATCATAAAGCGCTGACCGGTTTTGAAACCGCGAAAAGGCGGGCTCTTCCCCACCGGGCGCAAGGTCTTGGCACTTAGCTCCAGGCGCTTCTGCCGCTTGGAGGAGTAGATCCGCTTGTACTGCTGCCCGTTATCGAAGAGGACATCCAAACGGTTCGGCTTCATCAAATTAAACTTCCGGTCACCGCTCTGGAACCGAAGCTCGTAGTTGGTGAAATCCAAGCCGATGGCTTCCGCCGGCTCGATTTCGTAGATCTTGGGCGGCGGCGCATCAGAACGCTTGGGTCCGGGCTTGGGTAAGGCTTGGTGCTCCTCATCCACAATGAGGATTTGCGGCTTCTTGTCTGCCGCGGTCTGCCCCTCCGCGCCAACGATGCCGAGCAAGCCCAAGGCCGTAGCCAGCCACCAACAGGTCCACTTCATGGGGTCTAGGATTTAGCCCCCGGTTCCAGGCTGACGTCATCCATACTCTCTGGATTCGCCTCGGTTTCCTCGGCGTTTGTCGGTCCGCCCATGGGTTCCGTTACTCGGTTAAGCAAGCCTTCATACATCACGTTTCCGCCCGCACCTTGGCGAGTCGTTTCGACCAAGCTAAGCTCCTGCTTCTCCTTCTTGGGTTCCAGATTGGAAACCAGCTCGTCCTCCCACGTAATGACGACGCGGCCACCGTCATGAATTTCCCACTTCCCGGCCGCTTCGAGGTTGTCCGAACGGCGGGCGGAGCGGTCGCTCAGGAGCGCGAGGAACCAGGGGTCCTTCGCCTTGCTGTCTTCCCGGTACCAAACCCCGATATATTCCGCCACCGGGCCGGTGACTTTTTGCGCTGTACCTTGATTGGAGGGCTGATCGTTGAGCGTAATGCCCGGTGCATACCCATACTTCAGGTAGCCGCCTTCTTCGTTTTTGAGAATAACGTCCTTCCAGCCGCTGTCGTAACTCAGGTTGATGTGGTCGTCTTCCCGCACCCAGTCGCCGAACTCACCCCGGGCCCCAGTCTCGCCCTTGTACCAGTTGGTGATCGCTTTGCCGTCCGGGAAGATGAGGATATCGAAGATCTCGCCGTCGTCGTCCTTCACGGCAAAGACTCCCGTAAACTCACTGACGGGGGCTTCGGGCTCGGCCTCCTCCTGCTCGGCCGCGACTTGCTCCGGCGTGGGCAACATCCGATCCTGCGGAATTTCAGCTTCTTCCGCGGCTGACTTGGACTCCGGTGCCGGGCCACAACTGGCCAAACTTAACGCCAAGAGCAAGGCTCCCTGGTACAAAAAAAATCGGTTCACGGGCAAGCTTGTTTTAGCCATAGGTCGTTTTCACGGCAAGAGTAATGCCAATTAGGCCTCGCTACTTTATTGGCCCGTTTCTTCTGCTCCCGGGACCTGAGAGGTGGCGTCTTGGACCATGCGGATTTTGAATGAGGCATCCGGATCTTGGTCACGAGGGGTCTCTTTCTTCCAGACCTTCAGGAGCGCTTCCGTCCGCGACTCCGGGGTCAGCTCATTGTAGGTGCCATCGGTCCAGGCAATCTGCGCCGTGTTTTCGAACACCACCCAGTCGGCGAACGCATTCAGATTATTGCTCTTGCGACCGTTACCGTCGGAGGACAACGCCATAAAAAAGAGCGGCTTGCCTTCGTGGTCATTCCCCTGCCACACCCCAACAAAGGGCATCTTGGGGCCAAAGTACTCTTCGGCCATACTCGTGTTGTTGGCTTCGCCGGCCAGGTCCACGTCGGGCGCGTAGCTTTTCTTGAGGTAGTCGTTGCCTTGCGGACTCAGGACGTCGCGCCAGCCGCTGTCGAAACTGATGATCAGATCCTTGTCCTTGAGTTCCCACTTCCCGAATTCACCACGGGTCCCGTTAGGCCCTTCCATGTAGGTGGAAATGGCGGACCCGTTGGGCAAGACGACGAGATCAAAACGCTGCTCGGGAGTTTCTCCGATAACCCAAACACCCATAAATTCCTTGGCCGAAGGGACAATCGGTTCCTCCTCCGGAATGACCGGTTGCGTCGGCGCAGCCTCCGCTTCCGCCGCTTGCGATTCAGAGGCGGTATCTTCCCCGCCACCGCAACCGGCCAGCAGGAACATGACAGTGGCGCCGAGTCCTAGGACCCAGCCGCAAGTGACACGACGCAACAACATGATCTCTATATGCCTCCATGGGCGACCAACCACAAGCCCGCAGTCGTTCTTCCTCTCCGACGTCCCCAGACGGATTTCCCTTCATCTTCCCCGCCGATGGCGTCAAAGTAGGAAGTGGTGACATCTCCTCTCCCCATCCTGCTCCTGCTTTTTCTTCTCCTGAATACCGTTCAGGCGCAGCGGGAGTTTGGTAATGACGCGAGCAGCTTCCGCCAAAGCAAGCAGGACGCCAAGAGTCGGCAACAAGCCAGCCAGACGCCGCGCAAACGCCCGCCCCAAGTCGTGGTGGTGAGCGACGTCAACGCCTACCGCCGCCAAGCCACCCAACCACTGCACGAGATGGTGGACCTGGCTCAAGCACTCCCCGGGGTGGTCTTCGACCTCAAGTACACCACGAGCCAGAACTTCATGCGCCAACCGCTCTACCCGGACCACGCTCGCCCCTGGGCGCGAC
>CAWUJC010000329.1:0-4180 GCA_963922355.1 uncultured bacterium
CTACTTCTTTAGCGCTCTCCTGAAGCAGAGCCCGGATTGGATTCCCGACGGCACCGCCCTGTTCATCGCCTTCAGTCATCCCTTCTATGCCACCAGCCTGGGCCAAGCCTTACTGGCCTATCCGGACCTGCTCAAAAGCCTGACTTACTTGGTTTATTACAGCGAACTCCTCCTTCCCTGGTTGGTTTTTCTCCCCTTTTTGAATGGCCCGGTGCGCACCGGCGTGGTCGTGTATTTCTTGGGCTTCCACCTCCTGGGCGTGGGGCTGACCCTCCAGGTCGGGTTGATCATCTGGGCGGCGGCGGTCGCTTGGCTCGTCTTCCTTCCGGCCTGGTTCTGGGAATCCTTCGTCCCTGCCTTGGGCAAGACACCCGTCCTTAGTTACGTGGTGCAGCTCGTCGAATCGCTCTCCGAAAACGCCGTCCATTTAGCCCAGGGAACGGATCGCGCCCTCCGCACGGTCGACCACTACGAATCGCGCCCGTGGGTCGAACGCTTTCCGCCCGGCGTCGGCACCATCTTGAATTCTGTTGTGGGCTGCTTCCTTCTCCTGGCTCTGCTTTACGTGACGGTCTGGAACTTCCGAAGTGTGGAGTACATGAGCAACCGCATGAATGGGGACGAGCCGGACCGCACCCTCTTCCAAAGCGCGCTGCCCAGCCGCTACAACGCGATTGGCGACCTCCTCCGCATCGGCCAATACTGGAACAACCTGGCTCCTCGTCCTGATCGCAAGGGCGGCTACTTCGTCATTAAGGGCCAAACTTTTCTCGGCGATACCATTTACCCCTTCCAGCGGGTGACCAGTGACTTCACCGAAGCCCCCGCCTCACCCGCTGCCGCCTTCCCCAACGAACTCTGGCGCCACTTCTTTGAGCAACTGCGCCGAAATGGCGCCGAGCCCCAACGCCTGGCCTTTGGCCGCTACCTGACCAAAACCTACAACGCCCGCCTGCCGCTCGATGAGGCGATGAAGTCCTTCACCATCGAGTATGTTGAGACCTACACCTCGCCCAAAGGCCTCCCCCACGTCAACACGCGTACCCTTTGGCGACACCGCTGCTACACCCCAGATCAGGAGAAAAAAATCATGCAGCGGCTGGAAGGCGTGTTGCGCGAACGCACCCGCGGCAGCCTACAGTCGCTTTAGAAGCTATCTCCGTCTCGCCACACTTCGAAAAGAGGATTGCAAGTTTCCGCCCCTCCTGAATACTTCCCCTTCCGCCGCTTGGCTAACCATTCGGGCGGAAAGGATTTAGCTCGATGAAAAAAGCACTCATTACAGGGATCACGGGACAGGACGGCTCTTACCTCGCCGAACTCCTCTTAGAAAAAGGCTACGAAGTGCACGGCATCATTCGCCGGAATTCTTCCATCATCAAAACCCGCATCGACCACCTGATCGAGCACTCGAGCGAAAAGAAGACCAAGCTCCACCTCCATTACGGCGACCTGACCGACAGCGTCGCCCTGATCAAGCTGCTCTTCGAAATCAAGCCAGACGAAATCTACAACCTCGCCGCGCAAAGCCACGTCCGCGTCAGCTTCGACATCCCGGAGTACACGCTCGACACCACCGGCACCGGCGCCGGCCGCATCCTGGAAGCCATCCGCGATTCCGGCCTGGGCAAGGAAGTCCGCTACTACCAGGCCAGCTCCTCCGAGATGTTCGGCAAGGTGCAGGAAGTGCCGCAAAAAGAAACCACCCCGTTCTGGCCGCGCTCGCCCTACGCCTGCGCCAAGGTGATGGGCCACTGGCTGACGGTCAACTACCGCGAGTCCTACGACCTCTTTGCCTGCAGCGGCATCCTCTTTAACCACGAGAGCCCACGCCGCGGCGAAAACTTCGTCACCCGCAAGATCTCCCTCGGCGCCGCCAAGATCAAACACGGCCTGCAGGAAAAGCTCTTCCTCGGCAACCTCGACTCCAAGCGCGACTGGGGTTACGCCCCCGAGTACGTCGAAGGCATGTGGCGCATGCTTCAACAGGACGAGCCCGATGACTTCGTCCTCGCCACCGGCGAGACCTACCCGATCCGCGATTTCCTCACTGCCAGCTTCTCCACCCTCGACCTCAACTGGGAAGACCACGTGGAGTTCGACCCGCAGTTCCTCCGCCCCGCCGAAGTCGATCTCCTCATCGGCGACCCCTCCAAAGCCAAGGAAAAACTCGGCTGGGAAGCGAAGACGAAGATGGCCGGCCTAGCCGAAATCATGACCAAGGCCGACTACGATTACATCGCCGGCGAAAAGTAGCCAAGCTGAGCTTGGATCCAGTTTTTGTAAAGTTGCTGCTTTTCGTCGCGGGGCAATAGCGTAGAGCGATGTACCCTATTGCTCTTTCTGATAATTAGATTGGTAAGGGTCAATTCCTTTTTCAATTAATCGGTTTTGAAGACCTTGCAGCATTTCATTCGCACCCGCATTCCCTTCACATGCGAGAGTTACGTCTTCCTTGGTTATCTCATCTTTGCGCATCATCACTTGATGAGCGCCAGCATCATAAACAGCAAAATAGATGTCGTCTTCCTTCCAGATCTGAAGATCACTAAATTCAAATAGTAATTCTTTCATGTCTTAAAAGGCTGGTCGAACGATGTGGCGTGCGCTTTCCGCTGGGCAACAGACATGTAGGTCGCTGGGTGGTCTTGAACCCTTCGGCATGTCCTTTACCCAAACGTACCAACCACCCTTTGGGGCATCTATCCAGAGCGGTTTTGAGCATTCCGCGCCAGAGAAAACGAAAACTTCCTTCATACAGCACGTTACAGCGACCAGAACCGCCAGCAGTAATCGTAGTTGTAGTCCGAATCCTCTCATTCGGAACGATGCCCTGCCTGCAACGCTGAGGCTAACGCCTTTGCTCTCTCTTCAAAGGTCGACCCCGAAGCGCTTTTGCGGGCAACTTCAGCGAGTTCGTTTGCCGATATGGTAGAACTCAATCCAAGCATCCTTGCGTCGTCAACAATGTCGGCCGCTGACAGCTTCGCGACGGCTATCGCCACCACTATGCAAAGTGACTTGGACTCGTCAGTTCGAAGCGGCGCGTAACTCACAGTAATCCAGTTCTCGTCAGTAGATTCTGGATCGCTGTCCATCGACACATCCACCTCAGCTTGGCCATCAACTGACAAACGGAGGCTCGAATCGCCGGATTCCTGAGTCACGCCCACATCCAAATCTTCTCCGAATAGATCGGCCAACTCACGCTTTGCCTGCTCAACTATTCCCCCGCTTGTGGGCAAATGCTTAACGCAAATCTCTAGCTCGACTGACATAGTTACCTCCCATTTATTCTCACCCATCCGTCTGCGGTCCTGACGTTGATCGCGGAGATGGTTCCCTGTAATGGAATCGATGAAAGCGGTCCTTTAGATGAAAAATCTAACAAAGCATCCTTGCCGACCCTTTGAGCATCAATAAAAAGCTCGTAGTAGTCATCTTGCGATGGTTCGGGTTCACCCGTGAGGCCAAGCCCGATTTGAGGGTCGGCGTTCGCCGTCATCTTGAACTGGAATTCAAAGGAGACCTCCAACAAGAACTGCATTGGATAACTTCCTCCATAGGTTGCCGGACTCTCATCCTCAAGCAGCCAATGAGGTGTCCCGCCGAGTTTCCCGAATGAGCCAAGAGTACTGCCTTTCTGCAGCTGGATCTCCGAAAACAAAAGGGACTCCTCGTAGCCGGAGACAATTTCCCCCTGGTCAGTCGGGAAGACAAGGAAAGCAAAGTTGCGTTGATAGCGAGCCAGAAAACCATAGGGAATATCCGCTCCTCGAAGGGTCGATCTTAGCATCTCAGGTATGAGATGATTTTCATCCGCGCACTTTGTGCATTGGTAAACAGCAAGCGTAGAGCCTTCCCACATCGATCCCTTGGGCATGGCAATTTGGAAGAAAAAAGTCAGAGGCGATCCACACAACTGACAAGTCGGAACCGATTCACCGGCAGGAAGCCGTGGCTTACCGCCGATGAATGAAAGCTGCGCGGACTGCTTGGCCGCCCTAGGTTGAAGACTCCACGCCATGACTACCGCTTTCTTTGTGATTTTATCTCAAGTACGTACGTGTCGCAGTCGATTTCATAAACATAGTCATATGTCGCAAAGATAAAGCGTTTTTTGGGCGACTCTTCTCCCATATCAATGGAGTCAAAACTTGAAACTAAGTCCAACTCATTA
>CAWUJC010000330.1:0-4170 GCA_963922355.1 uncultured bacterium
TCGAGAAGCACATCCAGTCTAAACACACGGCAGCGGTGGTGGTGATCAACCCGAACAACGGTGATGTCCAGGCCATGGCGACTCGGCCGACCTTCAACCCGAATGACTTCCTCCCTAGCCTTGATCCCGAACTCTGGAAGGACCTCACCACCCGCGAGCGTAGCCCGCTGAAGAACCGCGCCATCTCCCAGCACAACCCACCTGGGTCCGTCTTCAAGGTATTGACGACCATCGCCGGGATGAACGGCGGCGTCTTTGATCCAAACATGAGCATTAACTGTCCGGGCTACGTCAACGCGGGCAGCTTCACCTTTGTGCTTTCGCACGAAAAAGGCGGCAACGTGCCCTTCCGCCGCGCCATGGCCCGTTCTTACAATACGTTCTTCATGAAGCTGGCCATGATGTCGCCCCGCGAAGTGCAGCTCGACACGGCGCGCGAGTGGGGCTTCGGCGAGAAGTCCGGCATTAAACTGGCGGGCGAACTCCCGGGCAACGTGCCCACACCGGAGTTCATCCTCAAGACGCATAAGCGCAACATGAGTAAGGCGGACTTGTGCAACATCTCCATCGGCCAGGGCGACATGCTCTCCACGCCGCTGCAGGTCGCCAACTTCGTCGCCGCCGTGGCCAACAACGGCACCCTTTTCCGCCCCCGCATCATCTCCGCGGTCGAAGATGCCGACGGCAAAGTGATCGAGGAATTCCCCACCGAGATCATTCGCCAGATTCCCGTCGACCAAGCTTGGTTTGACGCGCTGCACGACTCCATGGTGGCCGTGACGACGGAAGGTACCGCCAAGAAAGCCAAGGTTCCTGGTGTCGTCGTGGCCGGCAAAACCGGTACGGCGCAGGTCGGCTCCAAGAAGCGTCCGCGCCAGATCGCCTGGTTCATGGGCTACATGCCAGCGGATGATCCGCAGTATGCCTTTGCCGTCATGGTGGAAGGTCTGTTTACGGAAGACCTACACGGCGGTTCTGATGCCGGCGCTTTGGCCGGAAAGATCTTCCGCGAGTTCTACGAGCAGAAGAAGAAAACCGAAGTCGCCCAAAAAACCGAGTAGGCTTCCTCCCCTCGGCACTCGCTTATGAAATCCGGTAAATTCGTCCTCTCCACCGGCCTTGTTCTGATTCTTGTTCTGGGCGTCATCATGTTGGTGACGGTCTATGAATCGGCCAGCACGGCCATGTCGCAGCAAATCGACAACCAGCAGAAAGAGCTCATCCGCATCGCCTCCAGCCTGCTGCGTAACCAGGGCGGCGATCTGGTCGTCCGCGAAGAAAAACTCTACGCGGGAGAGACGCCGGTGACGGGCAACCACCTGCTGGCGGATCAAATTTCCTCCATCTCCGGCGGCGAAGTCAGCCTGTACCATGTAGCGGGAGATGACGTCGTGCGCGTGGCCACCACGCGGATTGCGGCCAACAATGAACGCGCGTCGGGCGGTCGCCTCAACCCGGGCGCTGAGCAAGCCCTCTTCGGCAACGCCGACATTAAAGCCTTTTCCATCCGCGAAGAGCTCGACGGCGAAGAAGTCATCACCCGCTATGACTACCTACGCAGCCCAGAGGGTGAAATCCTCGGCGTCATCCAGCTTTCCACACCAACGGAGCCGTACGACAAGCAGCTTGAGGCCGTCTACTACCGTAGCTTCTTGGTGACCGGCCTCGCGCTCCTGGTTATCGCGGGCTTTGTCTTCTTTGCCCTGAACATGTTAACCAAGCAGATCGCCCGCATCTCCGGTCAAAGCGAAGCCATGCTCAACTCCACTCGCGAAGGCGTCTTCGGCATGGACCTGCAAGGCAAAGGCACGTTCCTGAATGCCGCCGGCAGCCGTTACCTCGGCTATACGGAGCGAGAAATTCTGGAGAAAGACATGGCGGAACTGGTTCGGAAAAAGCGAGCCAAAGTGGAAGGCGCCGAACGCAAACCCTTCACCGCCCTGGCCTCGTCTGACGATTCCATCGCCAACGAAGATGAATTCCAAGCCAAGGATGGCGAGCCCTTCCCGGTCCACTTTTTTGTCTCTCCCATCATGGAGAACGAGCAAACCACTGGCTATGTGGTTTCCTTCACCAACTTGACCGAGGCAAAGAAAGCGGAAGAACGCGTCGCCTCGATGACGGACCGGCTGGAAGCTATCATCCAGTCAGCCGAAAAAGAACACCTGCCAGAGAAAAGCAGCTCTTAATCTGCCTTGGCAAGTTCTTGTCGTCGTTTACTATTTTAGCTGAGCAGCGCTCCACGGCGCAAAAAACGGCATGCGGCAGTTCGATTTTTTGGTCATTGGTTCCGGTCCAGGCGGCACGACGGCGGCGCAGCTTGCCGCCAAGCATCAGGCCCGGGTGGCGCTAATTGAGCGCGGCCCTCTGGGTGGCGTCAGCCTGCATAAGGGTTGTGTGCCGATCAAAAGCCTAGTGGTGAGTTCCAAGATGCAGCACCACGCCATCCACAGTGAGGACTACGGCCTGGACTTGCAAATCGGCCCGGCTCGCCTCGCCCGCTGGATGAACCGCCAGCGCGAAGTCGTCGCCAAGCTTTCGCAGGACCTAGACCAGCGCCTGAGCCGTCAGGGAATTACGCTGATCGAGGGGAATGCTGAATTTGTCGATCCGAACACCCTGCGCGTCACCCACGCGACAGGCGAAGAACTTGTCACGGCCCGTAAGATCATTATCGCGACGGGGGCATCTCCCATGCGGCTGCCGGACATTCCGGAAGAGAATGAGGTCTTTGGCAGCAGTGATCGCTATCTCCACCGCACGACGGTGCCAGAAGAGCTGCTCGTCATCGGCGGCGGGTACATCTCCTGCGAGTTGGCATCCATCTACCGCATGTTGGGCTCCCACATCACCTTGATCGAAGCGCATCACCATCTGCTGCCCGACATCGAAGAGGAAGCCGGCAACTATCTGGTCAACCGGCTTCGCACCTTGGGGATGGATGTCCGCACCTCGACTCGCGTCGTCAAAGCTGAGCTCCTGGAGAACGGCACCATGGGGGCTGTCACGCTCGACAACGGCGAAATACTACGTTCCCAGAACATTCTCGTGGCCATTGGGCGCCAACCCAACCTAGACTCGCTCCAACTCGCGAAGGCGGGGATAGAGTTTGGTGAGTGCATTCCGGTGAACGACTCGATGCAGACCAACCACGAGCACATCTACGCCGTGGGGGACTGCAATGACCGCCCCGCGCTGGCCCACGCCGCCAAGGCCGAAGCGAAGGTCGCCACCCGCCATGCCCTGGGAGAATCCTGCAGCATGGATTATCTGACGATGCCGTTCTGCGTCTACACGATCCCGGAGATTACCACCATCGGGTTAAACGAGGCACAAGCCCAAGGCATGGGGTACCTCACCATGACCGGGCGCTGCTCCTTCCGCAACGTGGGAAGAGCCGTCGCGTTGGGTGAGTTAGAGGGCTTCCTCCAACTCGTGGCCGATCAGGAAACCCACCGCCTGCTCGGTGGACTCATCATCTGCCTGGAAGCCAGCGAACTCGTCGCCCAGTTGGGGCTGGCGATCAAGCTCGGCGCCACGCTCGAGCAAATCGCCGAACTCCCCTTCCCCCATCCAACCCTCTCCGAAGCATTCCAGGAGGCGGCCGTCAACGCTCTGCAGTAGCGTGTCGCCTAGGGCGTGTTCGCCCGAAGTATAATGAAGGGAAAAGGTGGATTTTTGAGGCAGAAAATGCCTGATGAGATGAGGCGAATGAGTCCATTCGTTGAATGGAAGAAGGCTTTTTCTGACCAAAAAGCCGGTTTTTAGCGATTTGAGACTTCGGGTGAACACGCCCTAATCCTCTTCCAATTCTTCGATACCAAGACGAAAGAAGGGCTCCAAGCTGGCTTTCCCTAGGTCTAACCCAGCCAAGCGTGAATCGTTCGGATCCAGATACCGAAACAAGCGCAGGCTCCCCCGCAGCCGTGCTTTCACCTTGCCCACGCCTTCGGTCCAAACATCGGCTGGCACATTGGTGGGTTGCTGGAGCTTCTCCACTTCGTAGTAAGTTCGGTAAACATGCGAACGCGTGGTCAATAGCGGTAGCAAGTGATTATACGGAGACTCGCGCGCATTATCACCCGTTAGCGTAAAGCCGGCCCACCAGCTTGCCGGATTCACGCCGCCTTCGGCCTGGGGAATCAAGTACTCTCCGCACACTTCGGTCTC
>CAWUJC010000331.1:0-4165 GCA_963922355.1 uncultured bacterium
GCGACGAAGTCCGACTCACTGCCTGGCTGGATCTTACCGGGCCAAACGGCAATGGTCGGCACCTTATGCCCGCCTTCCCAAAGGCTGCCTTTGGTTCCGCGGTGCGGTCCGTTATCAGCTCCATGCCAAGGCGCACCACCGTTGTCGCTGGTAAAAATGAAGAGCGTATTCTCCCACTGCCCGTTCGCTTTCAACGCTTCGACAAAGCGACCGATGTTGGCATCCATGTGTTCGATCAACGCCACCAACTTCCGGCGCTTCTTCTTCATCTTGGGCTCGCGCTCCTTCACCTTCGCTAACCAATCATCGGGCGGTTGGATGGGGTCATGCGGCGCGGTGTAGGCCAAGTAGAGGAAGAACGGCTCCTGCTTACCTTGGCGGGTGTTCACGTAATCAATCGCCCAATCGGTGAAAACATCCGTGGCATGACCTTTCGCCGTGATGGTCTTCTTGTCCTTCCGTAGATAGTTCACTTTGGTGCGCAGATGGGTGTAGTAGTCGTCCATCATGTCGCCCAGGAAGCCGTGGAAGAAATCGAAGCCCCGCTCGTTAGGCAGGTTCGGAGCCTCAATGCCGAGGTGCCATTTCCCCACGAGTGCCGTGTGATAGCCCGCCGGTTTCAGCGCCTCCGGCAAGGTGACGGCCGAAGTATTGAAGTAGCCCCAATTATGAATCGGATTGGTACGAATCACCCCCGGTGTTCCCGCTTTGTCGGGAAAGAGCCCGGTCAAAAGAGAGGCACGTGTGGGCGTACACACACTGGCGCTCGCATAAAACGAGGTGAACGTCATGCCCTCTTGTGCTAGGCGATCTAGCACCGGCGTTTCCATATCCTTCGCGCCATAACAGGCGAGATCGCCGTAGCCCAAGTCATCCGCCAAGATGATGACAATATTCGGCGGCTCTTCTTGAGCCCAACTGTTGGCAACGCCGACCGCCCCAACTAAAAACAAGCAAAGAGCGAGGCGACTCAATAACGCAAAACGACACGCTTGCATGGCCGCTTACTCCCAACCCGCGGTCATGATTTCCGACTTCATGTTTCCCTTGAAGCGAGGCAGAAACTCCGTCGCCGGCATGAACTCAACGTGGCCATCGGCATAGAGCAAATTCACGCCGTCATGTGGCAAGTCTTCCTCCGGCCAATTCGGCCAGCTCATGTCAAACATCAGAACCGCCTGGGCGGGGTCCAGGATCGTGTTGATCCGACGATTGGCCGCATGAATTTTTTTGCCGTTGCTGCCGTTAGCCGCGTTGTAGCGATAGCCAGAATGCCCAGGAGTATCGACCAACCAGGCTACTTTGGCACCGGGGCAACGCGTGACCATGATATCTTGATCCAAGCCAGACTTATTTGCCCCCGCCGCGATGTAATCCTTCAGCGTCCCCCAAATAAAGGTGTCGCCGTAATCCCCCGCGTGCCCTTTCATGCTGGGCAAGGTGTTGTTGTTGTCCAAAGCATGCAGCATCGTCGCCTGATAGAGCTGGCGCAGGTTGGACTGGCATTGCGCCTTCTTGCCTTGCTCCGTTACGCGCGACAACGCCGGCCAACTCAAGCCCGCCAAGACCGCCACGATGGCGATCACCACCAGCAACTCCGTAAGAGTAAAGGCTCTGGTCGCTGGCTTTTTCGCTTTCATCACTATTTAGGAAACGTTCTGGCTTGAGCTGATCGCAAATTAGAAATTTTTTTCTTATCCGGCTTTTCCCTCGCCCCGCCAAGCGAAGCGAGGAAATGCCTAACCCATGAAGATGTTACGGCGTCTTATTTCTGACGGCGACGGAGCATCAGCAGACCGAAGCTGCCGAGCAGAAGAGCAGCACTGGTCGGCTCGGGGATGAGCGTCACCTTATTAAAGAGCAGCGAATCATCCGGCAGGCCAACGCCAGTGCTCGACGTCACCTGTGCGGTTACCCCGATGATCTCGTTACCCGAAATCGTGATATCCGGGACCGTCACTTCGTACGGCGTAAAGAGGTCGGCACCCGAGCTGTCTTCCACCTCCAAGCGGAACGTCGTGTTATCCACCACGGTGAAGCGGAAGAGACGGTCGGCGTTATCCACGCTGTCAACGGTGCTCTGGAAGTTATCACCGCCATTGACGAAGAAGCGGTAGTTGGCGCTGCCATTATTGATGGCCAAGCGGGCGCTAAAGGTCCCGCTGTCACCCGGACGCGTCAGACCAATGGCAAAGCCGCCGTCGTTCGGCGAGCCGTTGGAGGTGTAGCGGAAGCTGATCTCCACAAACTCACCGGCATCGAGGGTCTCGCCAAAATCACGATTGGCGCGGTAGAGAAAATTGGAACCGGAATCGTCGGCATTGGAGGTCAGTCCCCAGGCGTCTTCGCTCACGCCAGAACCAAGGAAGCTTCCCACACCGGTGGGAGCTGACTGCGTACCAACGCCGTCGCCGGAATCGCTGATCGTCCAACCTTCGTTACCGGGAATATCGCCGCCGGCTTCAAAGAGAACGGCAGCTTGGGTTTCTCGAATGCCGAGAGTGGCAATCGCCAACATTGCAAGAGTGAGTAGGGTTTGTTTCTTCATGTGGTCTATTCGTTTTGGGTTGTGGAATGAGAAAAGGGTTAAGCAGAATCGCGCACGACGAGTTCGACGGGCAGCGTCACTTGCTCGGGCTCGGCAGTCGGGTTTTCAAGTAGTTCCAGCAGCATCTTTCCAGCGCGACGGCCAATCTCCAAAATCGGCTGGTTCATCGTGGTCAGGCCGGGGGTGGTTAAATCTGCTTCAGAGATGTTGTCAAAACCGACGACCGCAATCTCAGCCGGCACCTCCACCCCGCGCTTCTTAAATTGCTCTAAGCCCCAGATGGCCAAGCGGTCATTGGAGAAAAAGATGGCATCGGGCCGGTTCTTGGCTTCGAGAATGCTGGCCACGGTCCCGGCCAGGGCGTCGACCGTCGTGCCAATGTCGCTGTTGTCCGGCAACCCGTAGATGTGACTGCGATCGATCACCAGACCGTGATCGCTCATCGCGTCGCGATACCCCTGAACGCGCTGTTGAATGGTGGAAAAGCCCAACTGGCCAACAAAGGCGATTTTCTGGTACCCCTTCTCGATCAGGAACTCGGTCATCTGGAAGCCACCCCGGTAGCTATCGACCGTGACGGAAGGCATCGCCATCCCGGCAAAGACTTGGTCGACCAATACAAAGGGGAAATTATCCCGCTTAAACTGCACGAGTTCTTCGATGATTTCCGCCTGCGGCAACGGATAAATGATGGCGCCCTCAATCGGCAAATCCCGCAAGTGGCGGATGTTGCTCAGCTCCTCCCGCACGTCCTGGTGGGAGTCCAAAATAATCGGCTTGAAGCTGTTGCTATCAATCGCTTGGCGACCGCCTTTCGCCAGCTTGATGGTGTATTCGTTGTCTAAATTCGGTACCACGAGTGCGATGGACTGCATCTTGTTGCTGTTATCCATCACGAAAAATCCGCGCCCCTGGTGTGATTCCACCAGTCCGTCTTGGATCAGCGACCGCATCGCTTGCCGAACCGTCTGGTGATTGATCCCACCAAACACCTCGCATATCTCCCGAGTTGAAGGAAGACGATCCCCGGCCTTCCACTCCGTCCCAATCTTGGAACTGAGGTACTGCTCAACCTGCTTGTACACCGGAATAGTCGAGGTGTAGTCAACGGAAACGGTCTCTTGCGGTTCACTCATAAGCTGATTTTCCTCGGGGAGAGGTTCTTCTCGTTTACTTATACGTATCAGTGTATAGAACTTGATTGTGCCTTGTAAACCAAAAATGCTGATTATTTTTTTCGTCACCGCCTTTCTCTTCTCCATCCATTCTAAGCTAATCTCTGCTTAGTCGTACGATCTCGCATGACTCTCAACACCTACCAAGCTTGAGCTTCCAACAATTTGTACACTTTTGTACACCGGTCCTGGTCAAATGGGGCTACTCCAAACCACTTGGGACCAGGCCCCTATTTTCGTAAGTTGCTGAAATAAGCGAATTTGCTCAGGTAAGATCACTTGGAACTACATGGGACCAAAACGTGGTCTCTCGTTGCGTATGAGACGCCCTATCAATTGAGTTATATACCCCTGCTAGCCAACACATGACGTTGGATGGATTCTGCGGTCTACGACTTTAAATTGCCTCAGGCTTATTAACCCGAGGGCCGCACAAAATAGA
>CAWUJC010000332.1:0-4163 GCA_963922355.1 uncultured bacterium
GAGGTGAGCCAACCCGCTCAACACCAAAAGACCGCCGGAAGCATAGCCTACTTTCGCGCCTAAACTGGCCGTCGCCCACAGATCGCGGACCGTCGTAACGACCTCCGTCACGAGTTCGATTATTCTCTGGAAAAAGCGAAACATCCGCGCAAGGTCGTCGCAGAGTGCGATCAAAGCAACCCCAGTTCTTGACCCCGCCTTTCCGGCATGGAAGTTGAGCACTCTCGTTGTTCAACCCCTAACGCCTCCGCAAAATCCGAGGTTTCTACGGGCTAGCGTAAGCTGTAAAGGAATACTCGAGTGGAGTTGCCGAAAAAACATGGAACCTAGTAATCACTTCTGACCCACTCCATAAACAACCTGAGGGTTTTCGCCCTTGGTCAGAAACAGGATAAAATACCCCCCCAGGCGGTCTCGCTTAATAACATAACTCACCATACATAACGGCTGCGCTCTAAGTTCAGCCGCCTGCTTTTCACCGATGAGTTTAAGGTGATGATCAATCGCACGTTCAACGCCCTTGGCGTCGCAACTAACGATTGGTTTCTCATAATTGTCCAGATTAGATCCACGCTCGAGCATATGAGCGTTCGCCACTTCAATCAGCCGCTGCTTGTCGATGTTCTCTTTTTCGTCGGCTGCCTTCGTCGGTAGTACATTGAATCCAAGGAAAACACTAAACAGGAAGCCAATCCTCGCTAAGTTAGTCAGATCAACATTTTGCAGGGCCATACTTAGCTAGACGTTGCCCACCAAAAGAGCCTTCAACTCAAATCAACAAACTCCTCAATTCAGCTGCTCGATTTATCCGTCCTTACCGAAACAGCACTAGGTCATCCTCTACCGTTAGTCCCGCGGGCGAAGCCACGCCTTCCGGGAGTTGTAAGCGCAGTTCCGGCTCGGACGCCGCGTTGACCTTTTTGGCATCGAGACGGGAGACCTGACCCTCCTTGAACTCGACGGAAACCCGCCAGCCGGAGCGCGTGACGAGATTGGAGAAAGCCACGTTGGCCCAGCTTTCCGGCGCACCGGGAAGTAGGCCCCAGATGCCGTCGCGCACTTCCGTCAGCAAGAGGTTATGCAGGGCGCTGGCGAAACCGCCGGCGGCGGTGACAAAGTTCTCGGCCCGACCCGTGCGGCGGTTTTCCCATTCGTCAAAGGCGTGCCAGGGCTTGTAGAAGACGTCGGCTTGGCGCAGCAACTCGTGCCCACTGCTCGGCCCGGTGCGGCGACCGAGCATGCTCCCCACCACCGACATCTGGTGCGGCAGCCAGGCAAAGAGCAACAGCACCTTGCCCAATTCCTTGTCGAAGGTGGCGGCGAGACGCTCGCTGCCTTTCAAGGTGTGGAGCGGGAAGGCGCCGAGCGAAACCGACGGCGTGCGCAGGTACTCCGGATCACCCGCCGGGAGGATGGCGTAGCCCGCGCCGTCTTCGGCCACTTCAAGTTCCTCGAGGATGCGCTTTGCCAGCACGATGTTTTCTGGCTTGAGCGGTTCGCCCACGCCTTCGGCCAGAGTCAACAAATCCGCCGCGGCGGCGTGGAGGGCAAGGGTCAGCTCGACCGGGCGCTCTGCCTCCATCGTTTCGCTAAAGGTCAGGACCGGCCCGTCCTTGAGTGTAAGCTTGCCCTCCACCTCCTCGACCAGCGACGTGATCAACTCGAAGGAGGGCTCCAGGATGTCGCGGGCCAGCACGCGGTCCTCCGCCTCACGCAGGTAGTAGAAAAAGTTGAGCGCCTCGCAACCGATGATCGCCGAGTTAAGCGGGCAGAGGTAAGCCTCGCCGTTGCCTTCGGGATCGCTCTGCCACGGGTACATCGCGCCTCCGGGGTAGCCCTTGGCTTGGGCATTGGCCTTGGCGTTGGGCAAGGTCGCATGGCGGAAGCGCAGATGCCGCACGGCTTCGTCGCGCCGTCCCGTCTCGAGCAACGGTCGGCAGAAGTAGGTATCCGTATCGTGGAAGCAACCAAACCAATGCGGCAGGTTCGGCTTACTCAAGCCGGGCGGATGCGTCGGCCCTTCGCCGATACTTTGCGCCACGTAGAAGAGTGAGGCGTGGTAACGTTGCTGCCAGAGCGCTTCCTCCGCCGGCAAGCGCACGTCGCTCTTGCTCCAGAATTCTTCCCAGCGCATGGCTTGCTGGGCAAAGACCTTGTCGCCCTCCGGCACTGCCACGGGCTCCTTGCCTTCCGGCAAAATCTGGATGTACACCAGCATGGTGCCGGTGCCGAGCAGCGCGGGTTGGTCCATCAGGGTCATGGCCCGGGCGCCGGGGCTGGTCACGCGGACGGTGTAGGCCTTGCCGTCCTTGGGCTGCATGGCGTACTCGATGGTGTCGCCCGCCGCGGTCTGGCTGACCTGCTCCTGCTGCATCACCAGCTCGCAGTCGATCTCGGTGCCGACCTGGCAAACGCCGTGGCCGGAAACCTTTTGCACCAGCTTGTCTTCCAACACGGTTTGCGGGAGGAAGGCGATTTCCACCCCTTCGTCTGCGGTGATCTCCACCACCATCAAGGGCGAGTCTTTGAGTAAGGCGACGCGGGTTTTGAAATCAATCGCCCGGCCAGGCGCCAGCCCGGCTTCGAGCGCCGCCTGTGTCCCGGGGAAAATCGTCCCGCTCGTTTCGGCCACGCCGCGACGCAGGTCGAGTTCCTGGTGGCACTGATAAACCTGGGATTGATGCGGGATGGACGGGTTGGACCTGTAGCGCGGATCGTCGCAAAGGATGCCGCTCCGCCCCATCCAAAAGCCGGCCTCTTTATAATGGGCGTTGCGGTAGAAGACGCGGGTCCGCAACGCGGTGACCGGATAATGCACGTCCGGAAAGGGCTTGCCCGTTTGGTTCAGCGCCGCGATCGAGGCGCTCCACAGGTCCATGTCCGTGCCGGAAAGATCGAGTTGCCCGCCGAAGACGCCATTGGCCAGATACAGGGATTCGTACTCGTGGGTCGGGAAGGGCGAGCTCCAGCTCAGCCGCCAGGGATCAATTGAGGTGGACATGGTGCTTCCGGTATGGCGCGCGTCAGCCCGCAGTAAAGCCCAAGACGACGACGCCACGGTTATGCCGTTAGCCGGAGCGGTCTTCGCTCTCTTTCAACTGCTGCTTGAGCTCCTGCAGGTCCTTCTCGATCCGCTCGAGGATGACGGCGGGGTCGGCCGGCTTCTCCTCCTTAGTTTCGATTTCCAAGTGCGTGTCGGAGAGCTCCTGCATCGTGTTCACGATAATGCCGATGAACAAGTTGAGGATGGTGAACGTGGCGATGATAATGAACGGCACGAAGAAGGCCCAGGCCCAGGAATACTCGACCATCACGGGCCGCACGATGCCCATCGACCAGCTCTCCAGCGTCATGATCTGGAAAAGCGTATATAAGCTGCCGCCCAGGCTCCCAAACCATTCCGGAAACTTCTCGCCAAAGAGCCGCGAGGCCAAAACCCCGGCGGTGTAAAAGAAGATCGCCATCACCGCAACCACGCCGAGCAACCCGGGGATGGCATGGAGGAAGGCCGCCACCACTTTGCGCAGTTGCGGCACGACCGTGAGCAAGCGCAGGATTCGCAACACACGAAGTGAACGCAGGACAGCCCACGGTCCAGCCGCAGGCACTAAAGCGATCCCCACCACGATAAAGTCGAACCAATTCCAACCGTTGCGGAAGAAGCTCCAGCGGTAAGCGACCAGTTTGACGGCCAACTCGATCACGAAGCCGACCAGGCAAAGCTTGTCGATGATGACCAGGGGGGTGCCGTAGGCCTCCATCAAGCCGGCGTCGGTTTCCATCCCGAGCACGATGGCGTTGATGATAATCAGCGCAATGATGATGCGCTGGACCGGCGATGACTCGACCCACTCCGCCAAACGAATCCGCCAGGGCGCCACTTGCTTGCGTGCCAATAAATTTTGCAGGTCTTTCTCACTCACAGGGGGCAAAATGTAATCCGGTTGGCCTTTTCGTCAACGATCAGCGGCGGAGATCTCTTGAGCCGCCTCGCCCAACTGCTTAATGGCGTGATGAATTTGCTCGTCACTGATGATGAGCGGCGGAGAGAAGGCCAAGACGTTCCCCGTCGGCGAGCCTGCTAACTGGATGATCCCCCGTGCTAACAGCGCTTCGAGAAGTTGACCGGTTTCTGCTCCCGCTGGCTCGCCGTCCGGCCGGAG
>CAWUJC010000333.1:0-4159 GCA_963922355.1 uncultured bacterium
GATCGCAGCTTGGCGGCCCGCTTCATCGGCGGCGGGGAAGAAGCCACCGCGGCAAAGGGAGACGGGGCGTAGGCCGGCGTCGGCAATCACGCGGCCGGATTCTTGAACAGGGCGGCCTTCCAGCACGTTGCGCCAGACGGTGATGCCGGGGATGCCGGCCTTTTGGTAGTTGGCCACACATTCGTCCAAGCTCCAGGGCTTGGTCGTCATGGTGTGGACGCAACAACGGTCCAGATTGGTTAAGGCAGATGCGCTCATGATAGGATCGAATCAACGGGGTGCAGCGTTACGCTGCTTAGTCAGTGTAGTGATTGAAGAAGGTGTACGGGGTTTCGCCCTTGGCTTCGCGCAGGAGCATGACGGCGAGTTCGCGGGCGTGGTAATCGCCCCACATCACGGACTCGTCGCACGGCACCTTCTGGCCTTCCGGGATGTTGTCCCAGCCGTTCGGGCGGTGGTAAACGCCGTGAAGGAGGAGGCCTTCGTGCGCCGGATCGGCGGAGAGATAGGCCTCGCTGAAGCTGTTCTTCGCCACGGTCAGACCGGCCTGGCGGTAGCGCTTAGCGCCTTCGGCATCGCCGTGTTTGGCCAGCCAGTGGCCGAGGCGGAGGAGGCCCTGAGCGGAGATGACCGCGGTCGAGCTGTCGACCGGTTCGTAGTCGTTGTAGATCTCGGCCGGGCGATCGAGGTAGTCACCCATCTGGGCCAGGCCCGGAGCGCCGCTGTCCCAGTACGGCATGCCGTCGGTCGGGGAGTTCTCGATGTACCAGTCGGCCACGGCCTTGGCGGTCTTGAGGTAAAGCTCTTCGACGGCGGTGCGGCCACCGAGGGGGTCGAGCTTGGCGTCGTCGAGGGTATCGATGAACTCAAGCTGCTCGGGGTAACCGGCGAGGATCCAGCTCAGGCCGCGTGTCCAGGTGGTGAAGGGCGAGTAGCCCTGTTGGCTGGAGGGGCAGCGGTAGGAGCCGTCGTTGAGGTTGAAGACAGACTCGTGCACCACGCGGCCACGCTCGTCGTAATAGTCCCGGCCTTCGCCGTAGTAGACGTTGAACTTGGCGGTGGTCTTGGCGTGGATGAAGGCGCGCTCGAGCAGGTTCACGCGGCGGTCGCGCTCGGCCATCAGGACGTGGCCCAGACGGTCGGCTAGGACCAAGGCGCGCATCGAGCGAATGGTGTCAGAGAAGAGCGAATGCGGGCCGTTGAAGGAGTAGACATAGCCAAGGCCTTCGGGTAGGTCCGTCCAGCGGGCGCCCTGGACGGCACCGGTGGACTTCAGCGCGAGTTCGTAAAAGTGGCGCTCCCATTCGTCGTAGGGGATGCGCTCTTCTTTCATCAGGCGGAGCAAGTTGCCGTAGGTGCTGACGTTGTTGAAGCCGTGGTCGTGCACACCGATGTGGGTGACGTGGGTGGCCATGCGTTCGACCGTGCGCTTCTTGCCGATCTCAAGGAATTCTTCGTCGCCGGTGGCGTCGAATTGCAGGATGGCCGAACCGTAGACAAAGCCTTCGGTCCATTCCGTCCAGCCTCGGGTCGTATACTGGCCGTCGACGGTATAGACGGGCGTGCCGTCGGCGGGATTCCAGCGTTGGTCGATCTGGCGGATCTTGCCGGCGCTGAGTTCAAAGAGGCGCTCGAGCTGCGGCTGCAGGTCGGCGGCGGTGAGGGAGTCGTCGATGTGGATCATAGAAGGAGGGGAGTTAAAGGACTACAGGGTCTGAAGGTGGAAGCCGCCGTCGATGTTCAGGGTCTCGCCGGTAGAGAAGGCGAACTGGCCATTTAAAATGGAGAGGACGGCGCGGCCGATGTCGGCGGGCTGGCCCCAGCGCTTTTGCGGCACGAGGTCGGTTTCGGCGAAGATCTTCTCGTACTTTTCCGTCACGCCGGAGGTCATGTCGGTCTGCATGATGCCCGCGCGGAGTTCGTAGGTCTGGATACCTTCCGGCGCGAGGCGTGCGCCCCAGAGTTGGTTGGCCATGGAGAGGCCAGCCTTGGCGATGCAGTACTCACCGCGGTTGATCGAGGCGGTGTAGGCAGAAATCGAACCGATGAAGAGGAGCTTGTAGCCGCTTTCGATCAGGCTTTCGCCTTTGTGTTCGAGCCAGTAATTGACGGCACTTTGGCTGAGGAAGTAGGGGGCTTTCAGGTTCACTTCCAGGACTTCGTCCCAGCTTTCCTCGGTGGCTTCGGTGATGTCGAGGCGCTGCTTCGGCGCGACACCAGCGTTGTTCACGAGCGCGTCGAGGCGGCCCAGCCCGTCGATCACTTCTTGGATCAGGCGATCACGGTCGGCCTTGAGGCCAAGATTGGCTTGAACGATGGGAAACTTTTGCTGGTCGCTCGTGGCCAGTTCGCGGCAGGAGGCGGCAGTTTGGTCGGCAGCGGCGGCGTTGCCCGAGTAATGGATGGCCACGCTAAAGCCATGTGAGGCCAGGGTTTCGGCAATACCGCGGCCCAAGCCACGGCTCGAGCCCGTCACCAAGACGGCGGGAGAGGAGGGGGTGTCAGCCATGGTTCCAAAGAAACACATCAGGCTTAGGTGGCGTTAGGGGAAAAGGAGGCAAATTTAGCATTTTTTCGACAAAAAAATGCTGCTAGCTTGCTTTCTACGATGAAAAACTACCGCCCGCTTTTTTTGCGGTCGCTGGACTTACGCCTTCCGGGGCTCAAGGTCCGGCGCTTGCAGCTCAACCGGCACTTGCGGGAAACCGAGGCGGTTTCGCGCCACCGGCATGCCTTTGCCCAAGTGCTGCTCTATCTCAGCGGAGGAGGGCGGCAGAATGTCGGGCTGGAGAGCCATCCCGTGCGCTCGGGCACGGCGGTCCTGCTCAAAACTGGCGCGCAGCATTCCTTTGAGGAAACGAACCGGCGGCGGCCGCTCTGCTGCGCCATTGATTTCGAGCTGCGGGGGGCTGGGAAGCGGCATAATGCGGTGGTGCAACTGACCGCCAGTGAGCTGGCCGAAGCGCGACATTTGCTCGCCACCCTGGGCAAGCTCAATTGGGCGGGAACTGAACCTGGGGCCGAGGCCAGCGCTTTGCGCGTGGGGGCGACGGTGCTGGGTTTGTTGGACCTTCTCTTGCGTCGCGGCGGCTGGGCGGGGGAGAAGCCTGCGCCTTCACCCGCACATGCACCGTTGGTGCGGACAGCCCAGCGAATTTTGCGGGAGGACTTGACCGAGCCGGAGGCCAAGCGTTCGCTCGATGACTTGGCTCGGAAGATCGGGTACCAGCATGATTATCTGAATCGCTTGCTGAAAGAAGCGACCGGCTTAACCCTGGGCCAGATGCGAGCCGAGCTGCGGATGGAACGGGCACGGCAACTTTTGGCCCGACCGTTGTCGATCGGCGATGTGGCGGAAGAGCTGGGCTTTTTGGATCAAAATTATTTTGCCCGTTGGTTTCGCCAGCAGGCGGGCCAGAGCCCCAGCCAGTATCGCAGCCAACGAGAAGTTGGCTCTCACATTCGCCGCACGCTGGCCCGCTAACTTTTCTTGCGTTCGTGGTGCCTGCGGCCTTGCCAGCGGATCGAGTTTGCGTCACCGTTGGGTTCACTATTTTTGCTGTTTCTTATGCCAAGCGCCTACAATGAGTATGTCCTGTCCACCGCGCTGGAGCAGGGGTGGATCAACGAAGATCAACACCAGCAAGTCGAGCAGATGCTGGCCCAAACGCCCGAAGTGGCGGCTCTGGATTTTCTCCACGAGCAGCAGTTGCTGACGGATGATCAGACCGACGTGCTGCGCGACGCGATCCGAGCGGCGGAGCTGCATAACACCTACACCGCAGCGGAAGGCGAAGAGCCGGTTGAAATCGAACACACCGGCGTGAGCGTGACGGAGGAAGATCGCTCGGGCGTGATGCAGCCCGTAGGCGGAGGTAGCGCGGTGGCGCTGGCCGAGGGTTTTGACCACGTGGATGCCTTCCTCAACCTGGCGCGGGACTTTAAAGCCAGTGACGTGCACCTCGGGACGGATAGCCCCCCCATCATGCGGCACAACGGTACGCTCCAACCCATGTGGGCGGATGCCCCGCGCTTCCAACCTGAGCAGGCGGAGAGTCTGGTCCGTAGTTTTATCAGTGAAGAGTTGTGGAAGCGCTTGGAAGAGGACAAGAGCATTGAGTTTAGCTACACCTCGCCCGATCCCAGTTTGGGCCGTTTC
>CAWUJC010000334.1:0-4155 GCA_963922355.1 uncultured bacterium
CCAACCGCCCATGCCCATGGGCCTCGCCGTCTCTGATCTCACCGCCGGCCACCAACTGGCACAAGGCATCCTGGCCTGCCTCGTGCGACGCGGGCGCACCGGCCAAGGTGGTCGCGTCGACGTCAGCTTGATCGAATCGACCCTCGACCTGCAGTTCGAAGTCTTCACCACCCACCTCAACGACGGGGGAAAGACGCCTGATCGCAGCAGCGTCAACAACGCCCACGCCTACCTGGGCGCGCCCTACGGCATCTACCGCACAGCGGACGGCCATCTGGCGCTCGCCATGGGTGATGTGATCCGCCTCGGTGAGTTGCTCGGCTGCGCGCCACTGGCCGAGTATCGTGATCCCGAAACCTGGTTTACCCAACGCGACGACATCAAAGCGCATTTGGCCGACCACCTGCCGTCGAAGACCACTCGCGACTGGCTCGACATTCTGGAACCAGCCGACATCTGGTGCAGTGATGTGCTAACGTGGGACCAGCTCCGCCGCACGGACGGTTACCGCGCGCTCGACTTCGAGCAAGAGGTCATCAACAGCCGCGGGACCGCGCTGACGACCAGCCGCTGCCCCATTCGCGTCGACGGCCACATCTATAAATCCCCCAAAGCTGCGCCGTTCATCGGCGAAGACAACCCCCACATCGAAGAGGAATTTGCTCTATGAAACGCTATGGAATGGTGACCCGCATCAAGCCGGAAGGCTACGCCAACTACAAGAAATTGCACGACTCGCCCTGGCCAGAAGTGACGGCCAAAATTAAGGAATGCCACCTGCAGAATTACTCGATCTGGTACCGAGAGGGGCAGCTCTTCTCTTACTTTGAGTACACCGGTGACGACTTTGAAGGCGACATGGCCAAGATGGCCGAGCACGAACCGACGTTGAAATGGTGGGCGGCGGTAACTCCGGACTTTGATCCCTACGAACCTGGCAAGTATTGGACCGAAATGGAGCCCGCCTTTTACATGGAGTGATGACCACCCCGGAAACTTGACCATGTCTGTCATCAAAACCGCCCCCGAGACCCACGCCGACGTTCCGATCTGGAACGCCGAAGACTGGATGTATGAAGACATCGAGATCGGCCACAAAATTCGCTCCATCCGCCGCACGATCAGCGAAGGCGAATCCATGCAGTTCAACGCGTTGGTGATGGATCTGCATCCCTACGTTGCGGATGACATCTTCGCCCAAGAAGAAGGTATCTTTGGCCGTCGCCTCGTGGCAGGTGCCATGGTCTTCAGCTTGGGCTTGGGCCTAGTCGCCACCAACTGCGTGAACGCCTTTAGCTACGGCTATGACAAGCTGCGCTTCATCAAACCCGTCTTCATCGGCGATACGATCTACACGATCAAAACCGACATGGAGAAATCGCCTAAGTATCCCGAGATGGGGCTCTATCGCGCGAGCTACGAAATCTTCAAAAACGACGGCGAGCTGGTCCTTTACTGCGAACATCTGCAAACTGTGAAGTACCGCGATCCGGTCGCCAGCGGTGCTCCCACCCCCAAAGAAAAACCTTAAACGCGCCCCTCAGCCGACGGCGTGACTCCGGCGCCAGGCTCCAGGGGCCAACCCGTAACGCTGGCGAAAGCGACGGGAGAAATGATAGGCATCAGTAAAGCCGCAGATCTCCGCAATGGCCGCGAGGTTCAGGTTCCCTTCCCGCAGCAAGGCGCAAGCTTTCTCCAACCGTATGCGATAAACAAACTCCATCGGCGTGATGCCCAAAGCATCCCGACAATAGCGGTGGAGATAACCGCTCGACCACCCGCAGAGATTGGCCAGACCGGCAATGGTCCACTCCATTTCGGGTCGTCGGCAAACCATCACTTGGAGCGAGGCCAGCTTGGCCGGGAGCTTTTCCTCCTTGGCCGAACTCAAGGTGGACAACAAAGCAAGCAGCCTAGCGCTAAGCGCAAGACGATCCGCCACCGCCAGGGCCTGGACCGTCGCTTGTAAATCCGGCACCGCCCGTTGCCAAACCGAAGGCGTCAAAGCCGAAGGCTCGATGGATTGGCCGCCAAGCTCCTCCGCCAACGCGGACCAAGTACCCACCCGCATTTGACCTGCTTCGTCCAGCAGCCGAAGGGTCACTTGGAGATATTCAATCTCACCGCGCTGGCTCGGGCGTACCTCGTGCGCCATGTTACTGTCGATCAAGACGCCATCTGGTGCCCGCCAGATACGCTTTTGCCCATCGCACTGGAGTAGATTCTCGCCTTTGACCAAGATGACCAGATGCATTTCCGGATGCGCATGCGGCTTGAGTTTAGCAAAGTGCTTCCAACTATCGCCCCGGTGGTATTCCCAGCTCGCGTGGACAACTTCCACGCGCTTCTCACCCAGTAACTGGCAGTCGCAACTCTGCTTAACCCAGATCGTCTCTTGTGCATTCATCACGCAATGAGTTCATTTTCGTACATTTTTTGTCCAGTGCCAGCTATTTCCCAAACAGGTATGCTTTAGGGAATGAAAAACGCCGTGATCGAGCCCTTTCAGACCTTGAGTCTGAGAAGCGGCAGCCACCCCCTCGCCACGTGGAGATTTGACGAAAATCTGCCTAAACCAGGGTTTCACCCCCTCACGACTCCCAGCGGCCGTGTCCTCAGCGGTTGGGAGCCATCGGACCACCGCTGGCACCGGGGACTCTGGTTTAGCATCAAATTCATTGGCGAGGACAACTTTTGGGAAGAGGATGCCCAGACCGGGAAACAGGTTAGTTTGGATCATCCCTCTATTCGTCCTGAAGAAGACGGCAGCTGGCTGCTTGAGCATCGTCTGGCTTGGCGACGAGCCTCGGGCCAAGACGCTCTGACCGAGCTGCGTCGCATCCGGATTGAAGCCTCGCCGGAAGCCATCCGCCTCGACTGGCACAGCCAACTCACCGTCTTGGAAGACGTTCGCATCGACCGCACGCCTTACACCACCTGGGGCGGCTACACTGGCCTCGGCCTCCGCAGCACCCGCGAGTGGCATGACGTGAAGTTCCACAAGCCCGATGGCGACTGCGACGGCGTCGCGGGCGAAGAGCTTCCTTGGCTCGCGGCCGATGGTTTGCTCGATGGCCCATTTGATGACCGCGATCAACCTGCCGCAGCCGGTGTCCTGATGGTCGTCGATCCGCGACATCCGCGCTACCCCGTTCCGTTTTATGCCAAAAGCGGCGGCGGCTTTACCTTTCTAAATCCCGCCTTTCTCTTTCACGACGGAATGGACCTCCAGGAAAATCAAGTTCTCGATCTGCGTTATCGAGTTGTCACAGTGGATGGCCGTTGGGGGGATAACCTCGCCACCGAAGTGGCCCTGGCCGAGGAGGCACTAATATGAAACAGCTCCGCACCATCTTTGTCGGAGTCGGTGGACGAGGCCGCTGGCCGCTAGAAAACGCGACGCCTGAGCGAGGCTTCACCCCCGCCGCTTTAGTGGACCCGAGCACGCCCAACTTAGAGTCCGCCAAAGAACTGGTGGGGGACTTACCCGCTTTTGCTGACTTAGCTCAGGCTCTTGCGCAAGTGGACGCCGATGCCGTCATCATTTGCAGCCCGACGATCTACCACGTCCCGCTTTCAAAACAGGCCTTGGCGGCAGGCAAGCACGTCCTGGTGGAAAAAGGGATGGCCCCTGATCTGACGGCGGCGCGCGATTTGGTCGCCACCGTCGAAGCCAGTGGCTTAGCGTGCAGCGTGGCGCAGAACTACCGCTACCATACGATGGAGCGCACCATCGGCCGCTTACTGCACGAGGAAACCGACCCGCATTATCTCGGTCAGCCCTACTTGATTGAATACGTTCAGCATCGAGTTCGCCCCGAGCCCCGGACCCTCACTTACCCCTATGCCTCGCTTTGGGACATGAGCTGCCACCACTTCGACACACTGCATTATTGGTTGGGCGCTGGCTTCCAGGACGTTGCCGGCTGTGCGTACGCGGCACCTTGGTCCGCCTACGAACACCCCAATAACACCAGCTTCCACCTGCGGCACGAACGCGGCTGCCAGATCGTCTACACCCACACCCATGATGCCGCCGCAAGCGATCTGCGCATCCGTGTCCATGGTGAACGCGGAGCCTGTTTTGTCGATGGAACAGCCATTCGCTTCTCTCCTCGGCCGAACGCCAACTTTGCCGCCAATCAGTGGGAAGAC
>CAWUJC010000335.1:0-4144 GCA_963922355.1 uncultured bacterium
ACAACGTATGAGGTCCCATGATCGACCGGAAGGAACTCAGCCAATCCATCCAGCGAGATCCGCTCAACCTGCGGCTCTGGACGCAACTCCAGCAAAGCTACCTGGATTCCAACGATCACCTAAGCTCCAAGTCCATCGGCTCGATCGTCGCCGGCATTGCCGAGCTCAATGAGCGAAAAGAGAAAGACGGCCTCCAGCTGACCAATCTCCAGCGTCACGCCTTCTCCCGTCTGGCCTTGGCCCACAACAACTCCGGCCTCCTTAAGGAGATTGGCATCTTTTACCTCCACGAGTTCAACCTGCCCGCGCTCGCCATCCAGCACTTCGAGATGGCCAAAAAATTCCGCACCAGCGATGGCGATCTGGAAGCCCTCCTGGCCAACGCCAAGAGCGCGCTGGACAAGCAGAACCTCCAGTCGACCACCACGGGCAGCGGCGTGCAGGAAGCCAAACACGCGCGTCCGCCCGTGAAAGAGATGCTCCACCGCACCGGCAAGCTCTCCTTCCACAAAAAAACGGAAGGCATCCCGGCCGTCCCGAAAGACTTACCCCAGCGCCGTACCGTCCCGGCCCCGGAATCGTCCCCGCCCTCGCAGCAAATTCTTGATCCAGGCGGCAGCACCCAACGTCTGCCGCGTAAAGTGCGCACGCCGCGCGTGGCAGCCCAAGAGCCCGAAAAGCCGGCCCCCAACTCTAACGACACTTCCGAGCTTTATCGCCTGACCACCGGCCTGCGGGTTGAGCACGAGGGCGAGTACTATTCCCTGGAGCAGGCCACCGAAATGCTCAACGAACTGGCCTACGCCCAGCGTTATGACTCCGCGCTCCAACTCCTGGAAAGCATCATCGCCACCAGCCCCCGCACCGATGTGGGCTGGTCGGCGGCCACCCTGCTCGGCCAGGCCTGCTTCCAGCAACATCAGTACGAATGGGCTCGCGCTGCCTTTGAGCATGCCTCCAACCTGATCCCCGATGAGATGGTTTCCTGGTTCAACCTCGGCTTGGCGTTGCAAAATCTGGGTCGACTCCACGAGGCGATGGACGTCTACCAAAAAGCCGAACAGCTCCAGCCGAATCACCCCAAGGTTTGGTGCAACATGAGCGCCCTCTACTTCCAGAGCGATCAGCTCGACATGGCGGAATATGCGGCGCGAAAGTCGCTCGAAGCCGACCCCACGTATGCACGGGCTTGGGACAACCTCGCGACCGCGCTCGGTGCTTCCGGCCAGACGGAAGAATCCGAGCGTGCCGCCCTGCGTGCCGTTTCCTACCGGCCCGATTTTCCCGAACCGTGGCTGAAGTTGGGCATCATTTATTTCCAGCAAGACCGGCTGGCCGAAAGCGAAGAAGCCTTCCAGAAAGCGAAGACGCTGACCGAAACCTCGGCCTACGCCCTCTGCTACCTCGCCATCATTCTGGCGCGGCGCGGGCAGATCGAATCGGCGCACGCGATGGCGCAGCAAGCGGCCCAAGTCGATCCCCACTGCGAGATTCTCTGGATGAGTTGGAACGAAATCGGCCTCAAATGCCTGCAGCAGGAAGACTATGCCAGCGCGGAACAGGCCTTCGCCCAAGCCGTTGAGTTCCAGCCCGAGAGCTTTCAGTGCTGGTACAACCGTGCCCTGGCATTCCAACATGCCGGGCAACCCGAGCAAGCGCGCGATTGCTATCGCCACGCCGTGCAGTTCGATCCCAAATCGCTCACCGGCTGGCGCAGCCTTGGCTTGCTCTGCCGGGAGCTGCACGATTCTGCCCCGGCTGTAGAAGCCTTCGCCCACCTCGTCGAACTAGAGCCGGAAAACCCCGCCACGTGGAGTGAATACGCCACCGCGCTTGACCAAGATGGCCAAAATGAAAGCGCCGCCCACGCCCGGACCCGCGCCCTGGAGATCACGACGCGGCGTAAGGCGGAAGCCTACAAGATGGGGAGCGCCTTCAATTACCTGCGTGACAACGCGTAAGGGTTACTCCCCCTGGTAAGCGGCTTTCCAAGTTCGCGGAAAGGCCTTCTTAAACTGGGCGTTCACCTGCTCCGTGGTCTTGCCGGAGGACTTCCGGTAAATCCAACCTTCGATCGCATCACCCACCGCTTCGCGCGTGACCGCGCTTTCCTTCACCAAGGCCGCAGCAAAACGCCCGTCGCCGATATCGCCGAGAATGCCGACCAAGTTGCTGGCGTGCTCGTTCGCCGGCTCGCCCGACATCTGGCTGGTGATGCGGAACATCTCGTGCAAGGCGGGGGGATCGCCCTTCGCCGCTTGCACCACCGTGCCGTCGTAATCATAGACCCCGGCGCGGCGCGCGGCATCGGACATCATGTTGGAGTCATCCACTCCGCCGCTCGGGCCACCGTGAGCACAGGCTCCTAAAACTGCTAAGGCCGAAACGGCTGCTACATCACGCCAACGCATAGCTCTTTCTAGATGATTGGCAGCGGCTTGGAAAGAATTTGTCTCTGGCAATTCATCCTTTACCGCCCCGCATTCATCATGCTGCCGGAGAGCGCATCGAGCTTCTTCTGCGTGAGCTTATACTTGCGGATGGACTTGTTCTTCCCGTGCGTCACGGCCTTGTAGCCGAACTCCAAGTAAGTGATGAGCTTGACCTGCATGACCGTATCCAGCGACTTATAGACCTCCAGAAACGCGTTCGGCTGCTCCAAAAAAACTTGGCCCAATGCCTTCGCCGGTGTGGCGTTGTCCGTCCCGCGATAGGCAAACTGGTAGAGCAGGAGAGCCCGGATCAAGTCCTTGTCCCCAGTCTGCGCCGCTAGCTTGGCCGCTGCTTCCACCGCCGCATCCTTATCGGCGGGCGCGCTCACCATCGGCGGAAGCGATAGCTTTCCCGTCTCCGGATCTTGCACCGGCGCCAACTGCGAGCGCTCCACGGCAAGCGCAGACAAAAGTTGATCGCGACTTGACGCCTCCGCTGCGGCAAGGCTTAGTGCCCAACAAAGAGCCATTGCCAACCAACAAACTCCCCGTACATTTTTTAGAAGAATCATCATCTAACGCGTATCAGTTTTTGGAACCCTTGCCGAGTCCTTTAGCTGATCTATGTTGAAGGAGAAACTGAACTGACTTATGAGTACGTCCACCAAAACACCCGCTGCCCCGAAGAAGTCCAATGTCGAAAACCTGACACTCGGCCACAGTCCGGACTCCGATGATGCCTTTATGTTCTATGCGCTGGCGGCGCACAAGTTGGACCAAAAGGGCTTCGAGTTTGAGCACATCCTCCAAGACATTCAGACGCTGAACGAGCGCGCCCAGCGCACCGAGTTGGACATCTCTGCCATCTCTATCCACACCTACGCCCACGTGCTCGACAACTACGCTCTGCTACGCAGCGGAGCCAGCATGGGCGACAACTATGGCCCGCGCTTGGTCGGCAAACAGGTCCTCGACAAAGACGAGCTGCTGGAAGCCCGCATCGCCGTCCCAGGCAAGTGGACCAGCGCCTACCTCACCCTCCAGCTCTATCTCGAAACCCCGGGCGACGAGCTGAACCTCATCTTCCTACCCTTCAACGAAATCTTCGACGCCCTCAACGACAACGAAGCCGACATCGGCCTCATCATCCACGAAGGCCAGCTCACCTACGCCGACGAGGGCTTCAGCCTGACCGAAGACTTGGGCGAATGGTGGTACGGCAGCACGGACGGCCTCCCGCTGCCCCTTGGCGGCAATGTGGTCAAGAAGTCCTTGGGCAAAGAGAAGATTGCCACCATCTCTGACCTGCTGACCGAGTCCATCCAGTATGCGCTTGAGCATCGCGAAGACGCGCTAAAGCATGCGATGCAATACAGCGGCGATCTCAGTGTGGAAGATGCCGACAAGTTCGTCGGCATGTACGTCAATGAGCTGACGGTCGACTACGGCGAACGCGGCGAGGAAGGCGTCCGCGAATTTCTCAACCAAGCCCACGACATGGGCTTGATTCCCGAGCCAGTCGAACTCGAGTTTGCTTAATTAGAACTGACTCAGCGTGACGCTGCTCCCAGTTGTGGACCAACTCCAGCGGCAACATGGAGTACTGTGAGTTTTGGTTTTTGGCTATGTGAACTTCACCTCGCAAAGACCGAAAACTCTTGGGCATCGGGAATAAGTTGTGGCAGCTTAGCAAAAGATGACGTCCCTCCCGC
>CAWUJC010000336.1:0-4135 GCA_963922355.1 uncultured bacterium
GACGACGCCTGGCGCAAGTTCCTCCACGATGGCTATTGGGGTGAACTCGTCAGCGGCGGTGCCAAGACCAAGAACTCACCCAGCCTGAATGCAGCCGGGGTGCAGAAGGTCATGGGCCCGCTCTCCAAGGTGACGTTGCCGGAAGGGCAGTTTGAAGTGACGTTCTACTCCGACGGGAAGAGCGGTAACGGCGAAACCGTCAACAACGGTTGGTTGCAGGAGCTGCCCGAGCCGATGACCAAGCTGACCTGGGACAACGCCTTGCTCGTCGCGCCGGCGGACATTCCCAAACTCGGTATCACCGACAACGAAAACCCGGTCTGGGAAGAAACCAAGGAGTACAATCCGAAAACCGGAGAAGTCGACAAAGTAGTCGAGGGTGTGGATGTCATCTCGCTTTATGAATTTCCGATGGTCGAAGTCACCGTGGGCGATAAGAAGCTCAAGTGCGCGGTGCTTGAGGCTCCCGGTCAGGCTGAGGGCTCGGTCGCTTTAGCGCTGGGCTACGGGCGCAAACGCGTTGGCCACGTCGGGACGGGCTCCGGCTTCAACGCCTACAAGCTCCGTACCGCCGCCAGCCCGGGATTTGCTCTGGGCGCCACCATTACCAAGATTCCGACCAAGTACCACTTGGCCATTACCCAGGAGCACAACTCCATGGAGGCCCGTGCGCAGGTGCGTGAGTCCACGCTCGACACCTACGAGCACAATCCGACCTTTGTCCGGGACATGGGGATTGCTTCCCACATGGTCAAGAAGGGCGTCGATCCGAAGGAGTGGGGCTGGAACAAGAAGGATTGGCAGAACAGCTTCCAGCCTTTCTACCAAAACCCGTATTACTCCAAGCCCAAGAGTGAACAGAATCCGTTGCAGTGGGGGATGAACATCGACCTCAACACCTGCACGGGTTGTAACTCTTGCGTGGTGGCGTGCCAAAGCGAGAACAACATCCCGATTGTGGGTAAGGAGCAAGTTCTTTACTCCCGCGAGATGCATTGGATTCGCCTGGATCGCTACTTTGCCGGGGACCGCGATGACCCCCAGGTCGTCGTCCAGCCCATGACTTGCCAGCAGTGCGAGAACGCGCCGTGCGAAACGGTCTGCCCGGTCAACGCCACGATTCACAACGACGAGGGCCTCAACGTCATGGCCTATAACCGTTGTATTGGTACCCGTTACTGCGCCAACAACTGTCCTTATAAGGTCCGCCGCTTCAACTACTTCGATTACCAGCAGCGCCCGGTCGATCAGCTCTACTGGGGGCCGCTCGCCAAGAAGGGCATGGCCGATAGCAAGCAGATGGCACAGAACCCGAACGTCACCGTCCGCATGCGCGGCGTGATGGAAAAATGCACCTTCTGCGTCCAGCGCATCGAAGAAGCCAAGATCGCCGAACTCCGCAAGGCCAAGGGCAGCAAGCCGGCTTTGCCGCCAGACGGCGCGGTCCGAGTCGCCTGCCAGGACGCTTGCGAAGCGGACGCCATCACGTTCGGCAACATTTACGACGACGAAAGCACCGTCTCCAAGATGAACGCCAACCCACGTGGCTACAAGGTGCTCGACTACATGGGCGTTCGCCCTCGCATCGTTTATCTGGGCCGGGTCAAGAACCCGAACATGGCCATGCCGGGCGCCGATTTGGTCGGCAACATTTTGCCGATCGCCGAACATCACGGCGACGACCACGGCAAGGACGGCTATGGCGATCATGGCAAGGGCCACGATAAGGCTCATCAGAACGGTCACCATAAGGACGAGCACGCCAGCGAACACAAGAAGACGGAGGGAGCCCACTAATGTCACCGACTGGTACCCACCTCGAAGCGGCGGATGCGCACAAGATCGCGGAGTCCGACAGCCGTTACACGCCCGAGCAGATTGAGAAGGCGCGGCAGAAGCTGTTGCGCGAGCCGCTCGTCACCAGCAATCGCAGCTACGGCTGGATTACGGAAAAAGTCTGCGGCATCGTGGAAAACCGCACGCCGCTCTGGTGGTGGATTTCCATCGCGATCTTCTCCACGATTGCCATCCTGACTCCCGTCCAGATCGTTTATCTGCTTTCGACCGGTGTTGGCGTCTGGGGGAACAACGCCCCGATCTTCTGGGCCTGGGACATTACCAACTTCGTTTTCTGGATCGGTATTGGCCACGCTGGTACGCTCATTTCCGCCATTCTGTTCCTGACGCGACAGAAGTGGCGTACGTCGATCAATCGCGCTGCGGAGGCGATGACACTCTTCGCCGTGGTGTGCGCCGGTATCTATCCGGCGATGCATGTGGGTCGCGTCTGGATGGTCTGGTTCCTGGCCCCGATCCCGAATGCGAACGCCATTTGGCCCAATTTCCGTAGCCCACTACTCTGGGACGTCTTCGCGGTGTCGACCTACTTCACGGTTTCCGTGCTCTTCTGGTACGTCGGCCTGATTCCGGATTTGGCCACCCTGCGTGATCGCGCCAAGAACAAGCTGCGCAAGTTTGTCTATGGTTTGCTCGCCCTCGGTTGGCGCAACGGCAACCGCCAGTGGAACCATTACGAAATGGCCTACCTCATCTTGGCCGGTATCTCCACGCCGCTCGTGCTCTCGGTGCACTCGGTCGTGTCGTTTGACTTTGCCACGTCGGTCATCCCCGGTTGGCACACCACCATCTTCCCGCCGTACTTCGTGGCCGGCGCCATCTTCGGCGGCTTCGCCATGGTGTTGACGCTGATGATCCCGGCCCGCGCGCTCTACGGCTTGCACGACCTGATCACCGATCGCCACATCGACGTGATGTGTAAGATCATTCTCTTGACCGGTACCGTGGTGGGTTATGCCTACCTGATGGAGCTTTTCATCGCTTGGTACGGTGCGAACCCGGGAGAGCGTGCCGCTTTCTGGTACCGCGCCTTCGGTCCGAGCATGGGTTTCTATTGGGCCATGATGATCTGTAACGTGATCGTGCCGCAGCTCTTCTGGTTCCGCTACCTGCGCCGCCATGCGGTTTGGGTTTGGGTCATCGTGATGGGCCCGAACATCGGCATGTGGTTTGAGCGCTACGTGATCATTGGCACCACCTTGGAACGCGATCTCTTGCCCGCTTCCTGGGGCTACTTCTTCCCGAGCACCGTGGATGTGACCATGTTCGTTGGTACCTTTGGCATCTTTACCACGCTCTTCCTCCTCTTTGTCCGCTTCTTGCCCATGATCGCCATCGCGGAGGTCAAGGGTGTACTCCCGCAGTCCGACCCGCACTTCCACGGCACCGTGGAGGATGAAGAAAAAGGCACGTACGCCATCACCGAAGACTCGAAGGGAGGCGACTACCGCTCATGACGGATTCTACCCCCAATTCTCCGGAAAAAACGCCGCCCCCGGCTGAGCCGAAGACCTACCAAGCTTCGCTTCAGCCCGGCCAGCGGCTCTACGCCGTCGGTGCTGAGTTTGCCTCGGCCCAGGACGTTTATCACGCAGCTGAGAAATGCCGCGACAAGGGCTTCCTGCGCTGGGATGTGCACTCGCCGTTCCCGATTCACGGTTTGAACGACGCCATGGGCGTGGGGAAGAGCTGGGTGAGCGCTGTCTCCTTGGGCGGTGCCGCGACGGGCTTGACCACGGCTGTCCTCTTACAGACGATCCCGTCCGACTTCATCTACCCGATGGTCGTGCAGGGGAAGCCGTTCTTTAGTTTGCCTGCTTTCGTCCCGATCATGTTCGAGTTGACGATTCTGCTCACCGCCTTTGGTACGGTGGGAGGTATGTTGCTCTTCAACCTGTTGCCGCGTTTGAATCACCCGATCTTTAATTGGGAGTACTTCAACCGCAAGAACGCCGATGATGGATTCTTCATCGTCATTGAGGCTTCTGACCCGCGCTTTGAGGAGAACGCCACGGCGTCCTTCCTGGAAGAGATCGGCGGCAAGCACGTCACCTTTATCCCGATGGAGGTGGCCTCATGATTAAGTATTTCCTGCTGGCGATGCTCTTCCTCATCTTCTTGGTGCTGACCGTGGGTGGTCTGCGCGGGATGAAGTTCACGTCGACACCGATCGAAATTTTCCCGGACATGGATCACCAGCCAAAGGTGAAGGCCCAGGTGCCGAGCGACTTCTTTGCCGACGGGCGAGGCAATCGCCAGCCGGTCGAAGGGACCGTGC
>CAWUJC010000337.1:0-4098 GCA_963922355.1 uncultured bacterium
CAAACCCGACCAGGACCCGAGCAAAGCGGCCGAAAGCACCGAACGGGAAAACAAGTGGAACCTGGCTCGTGCCTGTCTCTACGGCGGCGAAGAAGAGCAGGCCCTGGCTCTGCTCGAAGAGTGCCACGCCGCCATCCCCGAGCGCGGCGACTACGCACACATGCTCGCCCGCTGTCAGTCCCATCTCGGCTTATACGACGAAGCGGAAGCCACGCTGGAAGGGCTTCTCGATAAGTTCGGTAAAAAAGACAAGGCACACCTTCTCCGCGCCCGTATCGCGACCGAACGTAAGGATCACCACAAAGCGCTGGAGCACCTCCAGGCAGTGGAAGCCGAACTACCGGAAGACAACGAAGTCCTCCTCCCGCTCGCCCGTACGTGGCTCTCGCTCCGCAACTGGAAGCAAGCCGAGGCCACGGCCAAGAAAGTAATCGAACGCGATCCCGAAAACGCCGCCGCCCGCTTCGTCCTGGCCCGCATCTTCCTCCACCAAAACACCGAAGACGCCACCCAAACCGCGCAGGACTATGCGCTCGAAGGTATCGGCTACCAATTCGGCAATGCCCGCGGCCATTTCCAGCTCGGAGTCTCGCTCTTCCGCCAAGAGAAATTTGAGGAAGCCGTCACAGCCCTCGCCAATTCCCTGCGGCTAGATCGAACGCTGGCTCCGGCTTACCGCTACCTCGCCCAAGCCTTCCGCGCTCTCGGACGGGAAGACGAAGCCGTGCAGTGCGACATTGAGCGCCAGATGCACCGCCAACAAGCCAGCGAAGGTAAAGCCAAACGGCTGGCGCGGTTGCGGAAAGAATCTGCCGAACGTGCGGCAGAGCGCGCCCGGATCGAAGCAAACAAACCAAAAAAGACGGAGACCGAAGAAATGGACGCCAAGGAGATACCCGCCATGGACTTCGTGCTCGTCTCTGGCCTACCCCGTTCGGGCACCTCCCTGATGATGCAAATGCTCGAAGCTGGTGGCTTGGACATCATGACCGACCAAGAGCGCAAGGCTGATGATGACAACCCAAAGGGCTATTACGAATGGGAAGAAATCCGGCAACTGCCGCGCAACCCTCGTTTGATCGAAAAAGCGGAAGGTAAGGTCATCAAGGTCATCTCCGCTTTGCTTCCCCATCTTCCGCCCAAGCATCGTTACAAGATTATCTTCATGCGGCGTCCGGTCAGCGAAGTCGTCCGCTCTCAACACACGATGATCACCAACTTGGGCAAATCCGTGAAGACCGATGCGGAACACCTGGAAAAGAACCAGGAACGACACGTGCAGCAAATCCTCGAACGCTTCGCCCAAAGCCCGCAAGTCGAGCTCCTGGAAGTGGACTATCCTGAACTGGTGAAAGCCCCCCAAGCTTGGGTGCAACACCTCCAAGATTTTCTGGGAGCGGGCAAGTTACCGGAAGCCGCCGCGATGGCAGGGGTCGTCGACCCCAGTCTCTATCGAAACCGAGGCGAGAACACGCCCAGTAAAACAGCTTAAGCTTCGGAGGCTTTACCCTCGGAATTCGTTTTCCGGCGGCGATACTGCATCCAGCCGCCAAAGAGCAGCAGGCAGACGGCAGCCAGATACGTTTCTGCCTCGGGGATAATCGGCACCACCTCACCGGTGCTAAGAATGGCAGCGCCGTAGCTGCCGGGATCAAAACCTGCGGGATTTACAAAGACGATGCTGTTGACCTGCCCGCTATTCAGGCCGCTGTCGGTCGTCCCAAAGATGACTTGGTCTGTACCACCGCCGATGTCGTCGCCGCTCCAATTGGTGATGGTCAAGCCGCCGCTCCAGGTGTTGCCCCCGCTCGCCGCAAAGTTAAGAATCGAAGCTCCGGAGCCCAGGTCCAACACGGCGTTATCGGTCAGGGTCAACGTCCCGAGCGCGTCCGAGAAACCGCCTGTCGCCAACGTACCGCCCAAACCGAGATTCGTCGTGTTGGCGATGCGATCTGCCGCACCAAGCAACAGCGTGCCTTCCGTCACGTTGATGGTGCCGACCGAGACTTCGCGATCGAGCTGCACCGTCCCGCTGCCATTGATCGTCACGTCACCGGTTCCGCTAAAGTTGCCGCCCGAGGCCAGGACCAACGTGTTGCTGCCAACATCGACCGTCCCGTTGCTCGCGCCGATCGTCAGGTCCCGGCCGGCTCCGTAAGTAAAGCTACTCGTTGCTTCAAGCGTTCCGCCATTCAGCGTCACGTCCGTGGTAGCGTCACCTAAGTTTCCATCGGAACTGACACTGAGGATGCCATCTTCCACCAGGATCTGTCCGGTAAAGGTGTTGCCAGAATTCGTCAACGTCATCCGTCCGGCGCCATCCTTAGCGAGTCCCTGGGTGCCAGAAATCTCCGCGTTGATCACCAGATCATCCGAGGCGGCACCATCGGCCACCACAAACTCGGGCTGGAAGCCGCTGAGCTCCAGATTCCCGTTGATGGTCGAACTCGTGGCGGCGGCATTTACCGTCACAGCATCGGCTCCCGACTTGTCGACACTCAGCGTGCCCGCTCCCGTGTTGACGGTGCCCTCGGTCATGGTCAGGGTCTCGATCTCGTCGTCAAAACCATTGAGGTCGAGCGTGCTGCCCGCGTTGATCACTACGTCTTCAAAATCGGCAATCTGGTCATTCTGCGCCAACTGGACCAAGCCCGTCGTCGTTCCGTTCCCGATAACCACGTCACGCACCGCGTAGCCACTGGTCTTGTCCAAAATCAGCGTCCCGGCATTGACGGTGGCGGTGAGCAAATTGTTGTTGCCGGTTCCTCCAATCGTGACCGTGGTCGTGCCGCTCTGGAAGTAATCGTTCATGTTCAAGGTGCTGTCGATGATGTGGGAGCCGTCGCCCGACACATTGATCGTCCCGCCGCCGTTAATTTGACTGCCCGTGAAGCTTTTCGTCCCACTCCCCTGGATGTTCAACGTCGTGGCACCGTTCATCAACCCGGTGAACGTGACCTGCCCGTCGCCATCCACGGTCAGAGCGTTGGCAGCAACGTCGACCTGGCCGGAAAGCGTGAGCGTTCCCGCGTCGGACACAATCGACGAATCCGCATTGAGGTTGATTTGGGCCGACTCTGAATTCGTTCCGGACACGTTGTTGATCGCGCCGTTCGTACCCGTGGTCCCGTTGCCCGAGATTTCCCACTCTCCCTCCGCGTTGGCCACGCCGCCGAAATACTCCAGCGTCGCGCCTGAGGAAACGACGTTGTTAAAATTACCTGTTCCCGTGGCGTTATTGGCGGCCACGCGTAGCGTTCCTTCTTCCACGAGTATGACGCCACTGTGGCTACTTGTGGCGTTGGCCAGCGTGAGCCTTTCGTCTCCTTGTTTGGTAAGCTGGCCGCCGCCAATCAATTGCCCATTCAACGTTAAGCTCGTATCCGTATCAAAGGTGCCGCTGACAAACATCCCCACCGTACCGCCAAAGGTCTGGTCATTGGTCGCGGTGTTCCAAACCCCGCCCGCAATGTCAGAGAAAAACATGAAGCCGTTGAGGTTGTCGTTGGAATTGGTGATCCAGGTTGCGCCAGCCAAACGGACGGAGGCGAGATCAGTCGTTGCTCCACTGTTCGCAATAAAGCCCTCTTCAAATTCCACGACGCTATCTGGACCGTAACCCACAATGTAGAACGGTCGGCTGTTACTCCCGCCAGAGCGCGTATCAATTGTGGCGGAGGCCGTAACGTTAAACGTCGCGCCATTCTGGACGACCATATAAGAGCTGACGTTGCCGCCGTCGCCGTCCCAGTTGCCGTTAAAGTTTACCACCGTGCTGGCGCCATCGGCCCCCACGGCAAAGTCATCATTGGTCGTGTCTTGCCCCTGGATGTTGGCGTCCACCGTATTGGTCTGATTGTTCGCAAAGTGGATGCCATCGACAAAGGTATCCGTGATCGGCGCATCGGAATCGCCGGGGCGGAGTTGAGCGCCGGCCACATCGCTGTAGTCGTTCAAGATGCGCAGGCCGATCGAGTCATTCACCGCTAGCTGCGCCCCGCTGTTGTTCAGGCTAATGTTTCCGGCCGTGCCCCCGGTGCCCAACGCGTCATCGTTACCGACGGTGATGCGCCCCGCGTCGATCTCCACATCCCCGGT
>CAWUJC010000338.1:0-4092 GCA_963922355.1 uncultured bacterium
TGCCCCTTTGACTTCGCCAAACTCGCAGCGTTCGATCATGGCCTTGATCTTGTCCATTGGTACGTCGGCCAGAATTTGGCGGAAGTAGGCGTTACTCGAGTAGTACATCGCTTGTTGGAAGTTTAGCCGCATCGGGCGGAGCGGCAGATACTTATCGTCGCATAACTCCCTCGTCTCTGGCGTGGCGACACCTTCCTGGAAAGCCGTCAGGGCAAAAATCATCTTCAAGGTCGAAGCGGGGGAAAAAGACATGCGAGCCTGGGAGGTGTCGCCTTGAATCTTGGGCGAGGTGTCCGGCTCCAGCTCTTGGGTGATCACCACATCCGCCCAAGTGGGCGCACCTAAGCCAATCAAAGCCGCCAGAATGAGGCGGAGGCCGGAAACAGAAAGGGTCTTTCGCATAGACATCAGCATATTTTGGAGAAACATTGTCGGGAAGCGACCGTAAACTATATTACTTACACGTGGCACTGAAGAACTAATGCAGCAACTTTACGACTATTTTACTCTCCTCGAGCAACTGGATGTCTTTCAACGGAAGGAGATCGAGAGTCGCTCTCGAGATCTTGGCTACGTGGAACCCGATGTCATTATCAATCAGGACGAAACCGGCGACGGTGTCTACGTCATTGCGCAGGGTGTGGTGGAAGTGGTCACCCAGAGCCCGGACAGCAAAACGGATCGCGTCATCGCCTACCTCTGTAAGGGCGATTTCTTTGGCGAACTAAGCGTGCTGACCGGCGAACCGCGCTCCGCCAGTATCCGGGCCTGTGAGGACGTTCACCTCCTCAAAATCCCTTCGCCTGACTTTCTCCACCTCATCAAATCCATCCCCCAGTTTGGCCATTTCTTCAGCACCCATCTGGCCGCGCGCCTCTACCGGTTGACGCGGGAAACCGCCACCCGGAGCCAGTGCATGGACTTTGGTGGCAATCTGGAAAACTTCGACGTTCTCCTCATTTTCCAAACCATCACCTCAAGCGGCCAGGCCGGAGAACTCCGACTCCTGGACGACGCCAATAATCTCTTCGGCAGCTTTTATTTCCAAGGCCCGACCATCACCCACGGTCGCTTTGCCCACCTCACCGGTGTCGAGGCCATGTGGCAGGTCTTCCTGGAAACCAACCTGGAAGGCAGCTTCGTCTTCCAGATCACCGACCAACCTACCGTACCCTACGATGAGCAAAGCGCGATTGGAGGCGATGGGATGGACCTACTCATGCAAGCGGCCAGCAAGCGCGACTACTTCCAAGCCATGCCGGAAGAATGGCGTAACCTGTCGGGCCGACTCGGGCGGCTTACCGAGCAACTCCACTGGCAGGAACAGCCGGAGCATGCCGCCCTGGCCAATCAAGTCTGGGAATTCATCGCCAACCGCCCGCAAGTCTTGGCTAGCATGTGGCGTCGCCTCAATGTCTGCAGCTTCCATTTGGCGAGCGTAGGCAAGCAGCTCGCCGCCACCGGCCAAGCCAGCTACGAGGTCGAACTGCAGGCGGAGACCGAATCGGCCTAACGATCAGGCCAGCTTGCGCTGCCACTTCCGCACTTGAGCGCGAACCCGCTTCGGGCTCGGCGCACCGGGGAGATCGCGGGCATCCAAAGCTTGGTCCAAAGCAAAGACTTGGCGCGCTTTTTCCGTCAAAACTGGCGAGATGGCCTGCATCTCGGACAGCGGCAGCCGATCCAAGGTCACGCCGATCTCTTCTGCCTTAGCCACACAAGTGCCAACGATGTGATGAGCGTCGCGGAAAGCCACGCCTTGGCGCACCAGCCAATCAGCCAAATCCGTTGCGAGAAGGAGCGGGTCTTCCGCCGCGGAGAAGCAGCGCTCGGGGTGGCTCTTCGCCGTCGTGAGCATCTCAGCCGTGATTTCGAGACAAGCCAGCACCGTGTCCGCTGTATCAAAGAGGCGCTCCTTGTCCTCCTGCAGATCGCGGTTATAGGTCATCGGCAGCCCCTTGAGGGTGGTCAAGAGCGACACCAGGTTACCAACCACTCGCCCGGTCTTTCCTCGGGTCAGCTCGGCCACGTCCGGGTTCTTTTTCTGCGGCATTAGGCTGGAACCCGTGGTGTAAGCATCACCCAGCGACATGAAGCCAAACTCGCTGCTGTTCCAAAGGATGATATCCTCCGAGAAGCGGGAGAGGTGCACCGCTAACAGTGACGCAGCCGCGCAATATTCAACGACAAAGTCCCGGTCGCTGACCGCATCCATCGAGTTTTCGCTCACCGCGCTGAAACCCAGGAGCTTCGCGACCAGTTTACGGTCAAGCGGTAGAGTCGTCCCAGCCAAAGCGCCAGAACCAAGCGGGCAGACGTCGGCCCGTTTGGCGGCATCGGCAAAACGCCCTTTGTCCCGCTCCAGCATCTCGACGTAAGCCAAAAGATGATGAGCCAACAAGACCGGTTGGCCGCGTTGTAAATGGGTATAGCCCGGGATGACAACGTCCGGTTCTCGCTCCGCCCATGCCACCAAAGCTAACTGAAGAGCTGAAATGGCGGCGAGATCGCGCTCCACTTCCTGTTTCATCCACAGGCGCATGTCGGTAGCCACTTGGTCATTGCGACTCCGCCCGGTGTGGAGCTTGGCCCCGGCGGGCGTCCGCCGGGTCAACTCTTTCTCGATGTTCATGTGAATGTCTTCGAGTTCCGTTTCAAAGACAAACTGCTCGGAATCAATGAGATCGCCGATGGCGAGCAGGTGCTTCTCAATCTCCTGGCATTCCTTCTTGGTCAAGAAGCCGATGGTCTGCAGCATCATGGCGTGGGCAATTGAACCCGCAATGTCGTAAGGATACAGCCGCCAATCGTAGCTGACGGATTCCCCGAAATCGCGCAAGCGCTCCGCTGCGGCGGTTTTAAAGCGCCCTCCCCACGCGGCTTGGACTTTTCCAGACGACACGGTGGAGGACTTGGTGCGAGACTTTTTGGGGGACGGCATAGCGTGTTGTTTTAGAACGCCAGCGCGCCAGCGCCAAGCCTAGAGCTTATTAATAAAGTTCGGCGCGGGTACGCGGGACTTTTATGATAAGCTCTAGATGCGGCGAGATGTTACTCGTCTTCGCCCGCAGCGATTCGCTCGAACCACTCCTTCTGCGGCCCGATCGGCTTATTGGGGAAACTTCCTTTGCTGGAGAGCCCGGCCCGACGCGCGTGTTCGTTGGGCGTGCGCCAACGTAAAATCACGGTTTCATCCGGCTTGGCCGGCTCGTTTGTGCTCCGCCGGAGGAAGATGACATTGCCGTTCCGGATTTCAGCATAACGCTGCCAGTTGCTGTTCTTCATCCAGCCCAAGAACGTATCGGGCTTCACGGGTTCTGCTTTGGGAATCGGCTTCGGGACAGGTTTACCTGCGGCCGCCGCCCGAGCCTCACTCTGGCGGGCCATCTCCCGGTAGCGACGATTCTGTTCGTCGATTTTTTGCTGACGGGCTTTGTCGGCGGCGCTGCGCTCGGCTTCCGACTTTGGCGCAAGCGTGGAACTGCTGCTGGAGCTACCACCGGTGGCAAAGTCGGGTTCCTGCGTCTGCGCCTCAACGGCGGGGACGACGAGGAGCAGAAGCGCGCTGCTCATCAGGAGGAAGAAAGAGTTTTTCAAGGTCATTGGCTTCCAGGATTTTCCATTGGCCGACCGGCAGTCGGCCCAGGCTGAGGCCACCCATTTGGACCCGCACCAGTCGTTTTACGTTATACCCGAGATAGAAGAACATCAATCGAATCTGACGTTTCAAGCCCTGGGAAAGTGTCACGCGTAAGGAACGAGGCCCGAGCCGTTCGATCTTGTCAATTTTCCCGGGTTTGCCTTCGACTCGCATTCCCTTCAGCAAGCGCGGGGCATGCGCTTCGCCGTCAAAGGGTTGCTCCAGGCTAACTTCGTAGACTTTGGCCATCTTGTGCTTGGGATGCGCCATACGTTGGGCCAAATCGCCGTCCGTGGTGAGGAGAACCATCCCTTGGCTGTCCTTATCCAAGCGGCCGACGTAAAAGACCCGCGGCCATTCCTTGGGCAGAAGCTCAAAAATGGTTTTTGCCCCTTCGTCCTCGGCCCGGCTGCAGAGGTAGCCGCGCGGTTTGTTGAGAATGGCCGTGAGGT
>CAWUJC010000339.1:0-4065 GCA_963922355.1 uncultured bacterium
GCGCCACGCCGCCCGCCACCGCCGTGATGTTAAAGACGATGGAAGCTGAAGCGGGTAGGGCAAAGAAGTTACGCGAGTTGAGCATGCCCATCGCCATCGCCGCCAGGGAGACGAAGAGGATGAAGGGCCAGAGAATCTGGGTGAGTTGGGTGGTCAGGATTAGTTTGCCCTCGGGATCCGCCAACGAGGGATTGAAGAAAAGCGTGGCCCAGTCTTGTCCGGGTTCGATGAAGCCGGGCTTGAGGATGAGCACGATCCAATAGCTGCACGTGATGCCGATCAGGCAGATGGTCCCGAGGACCAGGAGGATGACGGAGACGATGATTTGCGCCAGCTCCCAGGCGGAGACTTCGCCTTCTTTCTCCCAGAGTTTGGTGAAGGTGCTGGTAAAGGCCTGGCTCAGTGCCCCTTCGGCAAACATATCGCGCAACAGGTTAGGAATCTGAAACGCGGCGAGGTAGGTGTCGAGCAAGTTGGCGGTAAAGAGCCGGGCAAAGACGACGTCGCGCACCAGCCCAAAGATGCGGGAGCCAAAGGTAATGACGCTGACGATGAGGGCCGATTTCTTGCCTGCCATAAGCGGCCAACCTACAGACTTGAAGGCGGCAAACGAGCAAAAGAATTGAGGAAGTTGGGGGGCATCCCCTTGCGCAAGTTCCAGAGGCAGCTATAGATGCAGGCGTGGGATATGAGCTTGCCATCCAGACGCCAAAGCTGAAGCGAGGGGACTTCCACGCGTATTTCTCGAAGCGTCCGCACTATCACCTCAGTTCGCATCAGGCTTGGTACGAGAATGAGGACACGGGGGTCTACTTCAGTTTCGACTATCCGCCAAACCAGGAGCCAGCTTCGTCGGTGCTCTTTAAGCTCAATTATTTTCGGCCGCATTTCTTTGCCTTAGAGGCCAAGGAGGAATTGGCCGCGCTGAGGAAGCACGTGGATGCCACTACCGACTTGAGCGCTTTTCCTTCCGCTTGGAACGAAGGCAATGCCTCCGCCTATCTTGAGATGATGGGAAAGAAAAAGTCCTGCCGCTATTTGCAAGGACGGCCGACGAAGGAGCTGGAGAAAGTCTGGCAGTGGAATTACCAACGGACGGCCCGGATGCAGGAACTCCCGGCCGGTGTCTATGTTCCCAAGTTGATATATGTGACGGTGGAGGAGGAGCTGATCCTGACCTGCCTTTGGTCGGATGCCTCGCCAGTGTTGCTCCCGATGGTCGAGCGCGTGATCCTTCACCGGAAGGCGATGGCACCGTCCCATGTCTTTTCCGGGCGTAAGGAGGACAGTTGTTTTCTGCCCTGGGAGCAGGTGCTCCCGGTGGTGCTCTCGCATCGAGTTTCCGGTCATGAGTTCCCGGCCTACCAATTACCGGCGCGTCCATCGAGTGATCCGGCGCCGGAGTTCGTGCGGTTCTTTCGGCAGCAAAAGAAGACGTGGGAGGTGCTCGAGGGCCTGGAGCCGGACAAAGTCCTCAACCGCGAGCTGTTGGAAAAGGCGAAGCAAGCCCTCTAGCGTTTCAGTTCCCTTAGCGCTTGGTACTTCAGCCAGACTTCTTTGGCGTTGCCGGCCGCGATTTCGAAACCGAGTCGACCGTCGAGGAATCCCTTCTTAAGGAGGTAGCCTTTCAGAAAACGGGCAGCCGCGTGGGTGGCGGGAGCAAGGGGGGAGGCGGTTTTCCCGGCTTCGGCGGCGGACTTGGCCCAGAGCTGGGCATAGTGGGCAATGCGTCGGTGGCGGTCGTCGCGATCGCGGTAGGTGTAATGGTGGAGGTAGCCGGGGAGGCGCTCGACCGGGCCGTCCAGCACCAGACGTTCGTGCACGTGCCCGCCCTCGAAGTGGGCCTTGTCCTTTTGGAAGAGGCGCACGAGGACGTCCGGAAACCAGTCGCCGTGGTAGACCCACTGGCCGAGATAGTAGACCAGGCGCGAGACTTCGTAGCCGGCGGGGACCTGGGCAGGAGGCTCGATTTGCTGGACGAGTTCGATACCCGCCCGCAGCGCTGGGGAGATTTCCTCGTCCGCATCGAGGCTGAGGATCCAGGGGTGAGCTGCTTGGCTGATGGCAAAGTTCTTTTGCCCGACATAACCCGCCCAGTCGTGGTGGATGACCCGGGCGCCAAACCGAGCGGCGATGGCTTTGGTTGCGTCGCTGCTGCCGCTGTCGACGACCAGGATTTCGTCCGTCAGCCCCCGCACGCTGGCCAAGCAGCGGGGGAGGTTCTCCTCTTCGTTGAGGGTAATGAGGACGGCGCTAATCCGCATCGGGACAGTGTGGTGAGTTTGGCGGGAGAAACAAGCTCTGGTGCACGCGGCTAGGCCCGGCTCTTCTCTTGGCTGGGCGGATAGCCAAAGGCTTTGCGGTAGCGGTTGGAGAAGTAGAAGGCGCTTTCATAGCCGCAAGTTTCGGCCACTTCGCTGACCCGCAGGCTGCCCAAGCGGAGGAGTTCGCGGGCGTGGCGCAGTCGGAGTTGCTCGGCGTAGCGCAGCGGTGGGAGGCCGACGCTTTCGGTAAAGAGTTGGCTGAAGCGAGAGACGGAGAGACCACTGCGGGAGGCAAGTTCTGGCAAACTAGGCGGTTGTTTGAGGGAGCGGCTGATCTCATCCACCGCTTGGCGGATGCGGGGGTCCCACTGGCTGGGCGCGTCCTGCCGCAGGTTCTCGTTGAGGAGCAGGAGCGCTTCCTCCAACGTATGCATGGCCCATTCAATTGCCATCGGCTGGCAGCTTTGGCAGTAGTAGGTAGTGCGGCGCAGCGCCGCGGTAATTTCAGCTTGGTTGGCGGTGACGGGAAGGAGGCGGAGGCCATTGGCGTGGCGAGGCCAGTCTAACAAGGGCAACCAATGGGGATAGGGCTGGAAGTGCGTCCAGAGAAAGTGCCAGTTCCCCGGGTCAGGCGCGGTCCAGTAGTCCTGCTCGGCATTGGGATCGTAGAGAAGTGCATGGTTTGGGGGGAGAGATGAGGTCTCATCGTGACTGGTGATTTGGCCGGCTCCTTCCAGCGTGAAGATGAGCAGCCAGTCCTGGCTTCCCTTGGGGCGGCGAGTGCCGTAGCCTTTCTTCATCCAAAATTCATCACCCAGGAGATCGCGGACGGGGAGGAGGTGGTCGCCATACTGCATCGGAAAATCGTATAGGTAATTGAGTGAATCTTCCATTCAGAAATGTGCAACCGTGGCATAAGTTTTTTTTCATGATCGCCAGCACGTCTAATTCCCCTCAATGCCTGATCTCTCAGGCGCAAGTTGACCAGTTCAACCGCGACGGCTTTTGCGTCGTCGACGGCATTTACTCCGAAGCTGAACTCACCGAGATTGAAGCTTTCTTCGAAGAATTTCGCACCGTGGGTGAGAAGGTCTTCGACGAAGGCATGACCTACGAAGAGATCGACCCTTCCAAGCGCCAGCTTCGTGCCATTCATCCCGACCGGTTGAGCAAGAAGGTCGAAGGCTGGATGCTCCATGACAATGTCATGGATACGCTCGCCGTTATTCTGGGCATGGAGGCGTTGGCCGTGCAGACGATGTATTACTACAAGCCGCCGGGCGCCAAAGGCCAGGGCATGCACCAGGATAATTATTATCTTCGCGCTGCGCCGGCGACGTGTATCGGGGTTTGGTCACCGATTGACGATTCGACCGACGAAAACGGCTGCCTTTGGGTTGCCCCAGGCTCGCATCGTGACGATATCTACTGCGTCAACGACGGCGTCGAGGCCGAGCCCTGGAAGAACTACGGCGATTCGCACATCAAACCTTTCCCGCGCCAGCACAAGCCCGTGCCGGTTCCGGTGATGCGGGGGCAGACGCTTTTCTTTGGCGGCAACCTGATCCACGGCTCGGGGCCGAATCGCTCAAAGACGCGCTCTCGCCGCACGTTCATTGGCCATTACATCAATGAGCTGTCGAATGAAATCGCCAACTTTTACCACCCGGTGCGCAACCGGAAGGGCGAGGTCGTCAGCCACGTCAACGTGTCGGAAGGCGGTGGCCCGTGCGGTGACGGTTGGGGCAACCAGGGCAACCACTTGCAGATTCACTAAGCCCCTCTCTCGGTTGAGGGTGCC
>CAWUJC010000340.1:0-4058 GCA_963922355.1 uncultured bacterium
GGCGAAGCCCTCGCTTTCGGGCCGGCCGGAGGCGATCACCCCGGTGAGAGCGACGTCGTCGCGCTCGGCTTGTTCGGCAAAGAAGTTTGCTTCCTTGGCCTGATCCGTCTCGGCAACATCCACCTCCATAAAGACGGAGGCTTCGATCCCGGCGTCTTTGGTCAGCTCGGCTAAATCCTCCAGGGTGAAGGGCCTTTGCAAGGCGGGCACGTCACCAATCCAAGGGTAGGTGAGGGTGTCCGGGTAGATGAGGTGCTGGTGGGTGTCAATCAGGGGGGCAGGCATGGGGAGAGGAGGGGTTCGCGTTTTACCGGCTTAGTTCAGCGGCTCGACGATGACCGGATTGGGAAGCGTGACGCTGCACCCAGCTTCTCGTTCATCATTGGGCATGAGAAAGGCTACCGTTAACCAATTGGTTCGTCGATCACCGGGTTAGTCAAGGTGCCGATTTTCTCGATCAAGATGGATACGGAATCCCCCGCTTGCAACCACCGGGGTGGCGTCTCGGCCATGCCGACGCCGTGGGGCGTGCCGGTCAAAATGACGGTGCCGGGGACGAGCGTGGTGCTGCCGCTGAGGAATTCGATCAGGCTCGGAACGTCAAAGATCATGTCATTGGTGTTCCAGTCTTGAAGCGTCTCGCCGTTGATTTCGGTTTTGATCGCCAGTTCGTTGGGATTGGTGATTTCGTCACCCGTCACCAAAGCTGGCCCGAGCGGGCAGAAGGTGTCGAAGAATTTGCCGCGGCACCACTGGCCGCTGCCCCACTTGATCTGCCAGTCACGTGCGCTGACGTCATTGCAGGCGGTGTAGCCCAAGACGTAGTCGAGCGCGTTTTCCTTCTTCACGTTCTTGGCTGGCTTGCCGATCACCACGGCTAGCTCGCATTCATAGTCGACTTCTGTGCTCTCCATCGCCTTGGGGATCTCAATCGGCTCGCCCGGATGTTGGAGGGTGTTGACGCCCTTGACGAAGAGGATGGGGCGCTCGGGGATTTTGGCGTTGGTTTCAGCCGCGTGGTGCTTGTAGTTAAGGCCGATGCAGAGGATTTGCTTAGGCTCGATTGGGGCCAGGAGTTTGGCCACGGCCGCCACTTCTTTGCTGACGGTGTAGTCGCCGTAGATGTCGCCCTCAATAAGTTGGGCGGAGGAGAAGTCGTCGTTGGGCACGCCATAATGGGTGCTGCCTTCGGAGGTTTGGAAACGGATGATTTTCATGGGATGGGGTGGGTTTGGTTGTCGAGAGGTCTAAGGAGGGTTACTTGCCGGCGCTCCAGCCGCCGTCAATCATCTGGCAGGAACCGGTGACCATGGCGGCTTCGTCGGAAGCGAGGTAGAGCGCCGCGGCGGCGACTTCTTCGGGCCGGACCATCCGCCCGTTGAGTTGGGTGGAGGCCATCTCCTTGTAGGCAGCGTCGCGGTCGGGGTATTCGTCCAAGCGGGCTTGGACGAAAGGCGTTTCCACCCGGCCGGGGCAAAGGCAGTTCACCCGGACGCCGGTGTGGGAGTGGTCGAGGGCCATCGCTTTGGTCATGCCGACCACGGCGAATTTCGTGGTGGTGTAGGCGAAGCGATCGCGTACGGCAACCACGCCGCCGATGGAGGCCAGGTTGATGACGCTGCCGCTACCGCGCTCCAGCATGCTGGGTAAGATGGCCTGGGAAAGATGGTAAACGCCCAGGACGTTGACGTTGAGCATGCGGTCCATGTCTTCGCGCGTCGTCTCGAGGATGGTGCCAACCGCGCCGACGCCCGCGTTGTTGACGAGGATGTCAATCGGCCCCGTGGTGGCGAGGGCTCCTTGGCAGGCTTCCGCGCTGGTCACATCCAGGGAGAGGAACTTGGCACTACCGCCCGCTTGTTTGATCTGGCTTACCGTTTCGTTGCCGCCCTCGGCGTTGATGTCGGCCACCCAGACAAGGGCGTCAGCTTGGGCGAGGGTTTGGGCGATGGCCCGGCCAATGCCGGAGCCAGCGCCAGTGACGAGGGCGGATTTGTGACTCAGATCAAACATATGCGATGGTGGGATTAAGCGGTGGATTGTAGCCAGTGGTGGAGGAAGTCGAGGTTAGCCTCGTTCTGGTCAAATTCGTGCCCGCCTTCGAAGGAGCCAACGTGGACGCGGTCGCCCAAGCCAAGCTTCTCGTGGTAGGACTTGGCTTTGGCGGCAAGCTCATCGGCCGTCTGGCAGGCAAAGAGCTCGTCCGTGGTACCGTACTCAACGTAGATGGCACGAGGGGCGACGAGGCCGACGAGCTGTTCATCTTGGAACCAATTGCCCGAGTCCATGTAGCCCCAGTCGGTGAAATTGTTAATCGCGTAACGTTGATTAAAAGAGCAGGAGCTGACCGCCGCGCGGATGCGGGTATCCATCGCGGCAAGTAGCAGCGTGAAGAAACCGCCGTAAGAGAGGCCGGCCATCCCGACGCTTTCGCCTTTGATGTCCGGGCGGGACAAACCGTAGGTCAGGATTTGCTGGAGAGCGTGAATCTCAATCGCGGTAAGGGAGCTGCCAGTTTCTTTCAACTTGTCGTCGAGTGGACGGCGTTCAAGTTGCGGGCCGACAAGCGGGCCCCAGAGAAAGAGTTGCGGCGAAAGCACGGCGTAGCCGCGTTGGCGCAGGCGGGTGGTCAAATGCCCGTAGTTGCTTTCCCAGGGCAGGAAGTCGGCGACGAGTTCCGGACTGCCTCCGCCCCCGTGTTGGGAGATGACGAGTTCGTGCGGCCCTTCGCTCTTGGGGAGAAAAAGCATGGCGTACATCGGGAGGCCCGGCATGACCTCCACTTGCAGCCGGTAGATTTTGCTCAGGTCATCCTCGGCGTAGAATTCCTCTTTGAGCAGCTTGGGCTCGGTGGTGGCGCTGGGATCGTTCAGCGGCCAGCCCAAGAGTTCGCGCACTTTCTGGCGATAGGGCGGGAGCGAAGCGGCGTAGGCTTCGGGCGAAGAATAGTCGGGCTGGAAGAAGGCATCGCGCTTGGCGTGGCTGGCTTCCCGGCGTTGGGCCAGCATCGCTTCCAAGCCATCGCGATAGGCTTCCCGGATTTTGTATCCGCTGTAGTCGTCTGTATGGAGGTTCATGGGCCAACCCTGACACGCCCTGGCAGGGCGGCACGTCTTTTGTACGCTGAAGCGTTAACTTAGGATGAAATCAGGGGCGGGTCGTGGCTCTGAAACCTAGACGGTCTAGGTCGTGGCGGCATGCAGCCACCGGGCCAGGTGAGATAGCTTGTTTTCACTCCTCTTATGAAAATTTCGCGACTGGACTTGCGCAAGTTGCGCGTCCCCTTGGGCCGAGAAATCGGCGATAACAACTGCCGGTACGATACCTTTGACGTTTGCACGCTTGCGGTCCAGACGGACGAAGGAGCACTCGGCTGGGGTTTTGGCGAGAAGGTCTACGAGGGGCAGTTTGCCAAGCCGGTTTCCTGGAAACTGGACATGCCGGGCGCTGCGGCCATGCGCGAGGTCTTGGTGGAGAAAGTCGAGCCGGTCATCGTGGGTGGCGAGGTGGAGCAGCTCCTCAACGAGATGCCAGCGCTGCCGGACGTCCCGGACTACATCTACAATTCTCTTCGCATGGCCTTATGGGATTTAGCCGGGCAGGCGGCGGGTAAGCCGGTTTACCAGCTCTTGGGGGGAACGCCGGAGCAAAACGAAATCTTCACCTACAGCAGTCCGTGCGGTTTCCCACAGCCGATCGAGTGGTTGGCGCCGTACTTTCAACAACACGTGGCCGAGGGCTTCCGCGCCATCAAGGTCAAGGTCGGGCACGACGACATCGAATGGGACATCAACCGCCTGCGCACGATTCGCGAGGCGGTCGGCCCGGACATCCAGATTTCCGTCGATGGCAACACCGCTTGGGACGGACCGGGCGCGCTGCGTTGGATGGAGCGGACGGAGAAGGAAGGCATCGGCTTACATTATGTAGAGGATCCGATCTGGCCGGACGATCTGGACGGCTATCGGTTGCTGGCCAAGGAATCGCCTTTGCCGATTGTGGGGCATGACTACATCCCGGTGGCGGAAGACATGCGGCCGCTGCTCGATACGGGGGCG
>CAWUJC010000341.1:0-4045 GCA_963922355.1 uncultured bacterium
GCAGCAATACCGGCGTCCGCGTGTTTGGTAACGTGGGCGGTGATCTCAACATCGGCGGAATCATCACCGGTGGGTCAGCCAACGCCGTGCGCGTGCAGAACGGTGTCGTGGGGAACGCGCAAGTTACGGGCAATCTGATGGGGGCGACCAATGGCCTGCGGATCAACGATCAAGTGGGCGGTAATTTCACGACCAACGGCGCCATGATTATGGGGGCCGACGGTCGGGGTGTTCACATCAATGGCATTGGCGGCAACGTGACGATTTCCAATTCCATTATCTCCGGTGCCGGGGTGGGCAACGAAGGTGTGCTCATTCAGGGCGATGTCGGCGGCAACTTTGTCGTCAACAACGGCGTGACTGCGATTGCTGGTTCCACCGGTATTGGGGTGACCGGTAACATTGGCGGTAACTTAACGGTCGATGGCATGGTCGTCGGTAACGATGACTTCGGTGTTCTCATTGAAGACGGCGTGACGGGTGATGCCAATTTTGGTGGCGATATCAGCGGCCTGGGCGTTGGTGTGATCATCAATAATGGCGTCACCAACGTGAATGTGACGGGCACGGTCGTGGGGCAGCTTGGCGAGGGTATCGTCCTGGATAATGCCGGGACGGTGAACAGCTTTACGGTCGATGGTGGAACGGTGGGGAGTAATGGCTTTGGTGATGCCATCGTTGTGGTCGGCAACCTCACGACCTTCACCAACCAGAACGGCGGCATGGTCTTGGGCGGTGACGGCGGCGCCGGCGTGTTTATTGATGGCGGCGACCTGGGGACCTTCATCAATCAGGGCGGCAGTGTGATTGCCGGTGGCATGTTTGGCCCGGGTGTCTTTGTGGACGGCGCGGGTAACAGCTTCTTGAATGACGCCACCAGCCAAATCACGGGTGTTGCTGGCGTGGACTACGGCAGCTTTAACGGCACCGGCACCAACGCCGGTCTTATTATGGGAACCTTAGGGCCTGGCTTCTTCGTGGATGGTAACTTCACGGGGACCTTTAATCAGAACGGGATGATGTCCAGCGATGACGAAGACGGCTTCGCGGTGGGAGGTGACTACTCCGGCACCTTCAACCAGCGTGGCATGCTCATTTCTGGCGACGATGGCTTTGACGTTGGCGGCGTCTTTGGTGGCACCTTTGGGAACTGGGGCCAGATTGTGGCGGACGACGACGGCCTCGACATCGACGGTGATGTCACCGGGACGTTCACCAACTTCGGCGCTGGCACCATTTCCGCCGGCGACAACGGCACGGAGTTCGGCAGTTTCGACGGGACCTACAGCAACTGGGGTACGATTACTTCAGGCAATGATGGCTCCAACTTTGAAGGTGACTTTGCCGGTACCTACAACAACAACGGCTTGATCAATGCGACGGATGACGGCGTCCAGTTCGATGGCGACGTCTCCGGCACCATCAACAACATGGGCGTGATCATGGCGGGTGATAAAGGCATCAACTTCAACGGTGTGGTGAATGGTCCGCTCACGGTCAATAACTACGGCGTGATCGACGGTGACGACCTCGGCATCGAAACCCGGGGGAGCATGACGATCAACAACCTGCTGGGCGCGACGATCAACGGCGATAACGTTGGTATTGGCAAGGATACCGCCGGCGCGATCATCCTCAACAATGATGGCGCCATCACCTCGGTTAACGGCTTGGCCGTTGCCTTGAACGGAGGAGGGGGCGATGACGTCGTGACCAACACGGGTACGATGTCGACGCTGGCCATGGAGCCAGCACTTCGCACCGGAGGAGGGAACGATAGCCTCACGGATACAGCCGGCCTGATCTCGAACGGCGGCGGCACGCGCGTCATTGGTTTTGGCGGCGGTAATGACTTTGCCAGCTTCACTCAAACCACCGTTTCGCGTGGCGAAGGTATTGACGACACGGCGATCAACTTTGCCGCCGGCGACGATAACTTCAACGTCTTCATCAACGCCAACATCGACGGTCTCTACAACGGTGGTGCTGGTACCGACTCCCAGGAGCTTGATCTCTGGGGTGTCACCGCCGAGCAGGTGCTGGCTAGTGTGACCAACGGTACCGCGATGATCGACGGCAACGGCAACGTCGTCTTCGGCACCGACTTCGGCACCATCGTCCTGGGCTCTCGCACCTATAATTGGGAGAGCTTCGAGTCGAGCGTCGTCACCGCCAACAGCTTCGTTGATGTCTTCAGCGGTCTCACGCCTAACCAAGAGGCCATCGCGGCTGCGCTTGATATCGCCGTCTTTGGCATGCCCGGCCCGGACATGGAATTCGTCCTGTTGGAGATCATCAATATCGTCGGGCCCGATCCTGGTGCCTTGCCGGATATCCTCAACTCGCTCTCGCCGCAGAGCCAAGCCGAGGCCTTCCGCAAGACCGGTATCAATAATGCCACCTTCTTCCGCCGCAATTTGGAAAACCACATGGATTCCATCTTCACAGACGGCTTTGAAAGCGGGGACACCACGGCCTGGAGCTTCAACAACGGCTCCGGCGTGCAACTCGACGCTAGCGGTTTTGAACTCATCGATCCGACGCAGGACCTCAAGCTCCAGCGGATGGATCGCCGCCTCGCCAGCCTGGGGCTTTCCAGTGGCGTGTTGAGCGACGTGCCCGGCGCGGCCTTCGGTGGTTTGGACCTGGAGGCGACTGACGCGTCTTATGACCCCAAGGCGATGTTCGACAGCAAGAAGATGATCGAAGCCCCGCTGGATGATCCTCGTCGCTTCGGCCTCTGGCTCTCCGGTCAAGGCATCCTCGCGGATGTCGATCAAGCCGACGGCGACGTGGAAGACTTCAACTACGACACCGCTTCCATCACCGCGGGCGTAGACTACAAGATCACGCGCGAGCTGGTCGTCGGCGTGCTCTTCAACTGGGGCAATACCGACGCCGCGATCGATGGCAACGGCTCGCGTCAGGAAGTGAACACTTACTCTGGCGGTGCTTACGCGGCCTGGCAGAGCCAGGACGACGGTTGGTTCGCCAATGGCTTCCTGGCTGGCGGCGCGACCGAATACAATCAGAGCCGCCGCATGGCCTTCGGCGCGATTAACCGCACCGCCCACTCCGATCCGGACGGCATGCAGTTGACCACCGGTGCCCAGTCGGGCTACCTCTTCAATCTCGACCGCGGGGGCAACTGGCAGCTCGGCCCGATCTTTGGCCTGCAGTACACCCACCTCGAGCAGGATGCCTACACCGAAACCGGTGCCGGGGCGCTGAACCTCAACGTGGGCGAGCAGCAGGTCGATAGCCTCCGCACCGGCCTGGGGGCGAAGCTCAAAGGCCGCTGGCAGGTCACCCGGGACGTGGCCCTGGTGCCCACCATCTCGGCCGAATGGCTCCACGAGTTTCTGGACGATAGCACCGGCGTTACGGGCGCCTTCTCTGATCCGGCTCCCGGTAGCTTCGTAGTTCGTACCGAGGATCCGGACCGCGACTTTGGCCTGGTTGGGTTTAATCTCAGTGCCTTGATTGGCGAGCAGTGGAGCGCCTACCTGGCCTACGATGCGCAGTTCAGTGACGAGTACCTCGGTCACAGCGTCTCCGGCGGTGCCCGCTTCGAATTCTAGGGCCTCGCAGCCGGCAGCAGCGTGACGTTGCACCCAGTTGCAGCCAGCACACAACGTGACGTTGGATCCCTTGACGACCGCCGCTGAGATAAGCGGCGGTTTTTTTTTAGGCGGAACTGTCCACCCAATTCACGAGGGGGGCGAGCTGCGGCTGCCCATCGTGGTGCCACCACACCGGCGGCTTTTGCATTTCTCCCACCGGACAGAAGCGGTGCAGCCCCAGGGCGAGGAAGACGGCGCGGGTGACGCTATCCAGCTCGCCACCGACGCCCACCGTGGAAATTTTGCCGTGGAGCGGCCGGAGGAGATTGGGCAGGTTGGCGCTCTCCGCGGGGCGAACCTGGATGAAACGCCCGCCGGGTGAGCCCGCAAATTCGCTTTCCGCCTTCCAAACTACCGTCCAAGCCAAGGAGCGATCGGCCGGGGTCCAGAGTCGGGCACCGAGCGCGGCCGCGGTGTCGCGG
>CAWUJC010000342.1:0-4044 GCA_963922355.1 uncultured bacterium
CCACAGCCGAAAGCTCGGCCAACGTGGTGAGGAGCTTAATCTCCTCATTGGAGAAGCGATGCAGCGCCTGGGTGTAAACGGCAAGGACGCCGAGCACTTTGCCGTTGAACTCCAACGGTACGGCGAGCAACGAGACCAGCCCTTCGCGACGCGCCACTTCAATGTGTTGGAAGCGGTGATGTTCCCGCACGTTGAGGACCGTCAACGGCTTGCCCCGCCGTGCAACGACGCCAACCAGCGAGTTGGAGAGCGAAAGATTGGGCCGGTTGCGGTATGTATCGCCCGCCCCGTGGGAAGCGCGTAAGACGAGTTCGCTCCCGTCCTCGGTCATCAGCATGAGCGAGCAGAGCCGGGTGGCCATCAGGCGATTGGCTGCCTTGGTGATTTGCTGCAACGCCTCATCCACATTGTTTTCGGAGATGATGAGCTGGCTCATGTCGACCAGCGTGCCAAGCTGCTGTCCCTTCACGCGCAACTGGTCAATCTCCCAGGCGTAGCTCAGCCACTCGGCCGCGTCTGCCGCGAAGGTCACCAATCGGTGCTCGTCCTCCATGGTGAAGGCATTGGGCTCTTTGCTGTCGATGTTCAGCACGCCCACCACCTGGCCGCGAATCTCCAGCGGCAGAGCAATCTCCGAGCGCACCTCCGGGTTCACGCTGATGTAGCGCGCCTCGCGGGTGACGTCATTAATCCGCAGCGGCTTACCGGTCGTCGCCACCCAACCGGTGACGCCCTGCCCTTGGCGCAGCTTGACGCGCTTGGCCTCGGGCCGCAAACCGTGGCTGGCTTCGATGTCCAACAAACCCGTATTGGGATTGAGCAAAATGAAGGAGCCACTGTCGCCCTTGGTCGTCGCCAACGCGGCACGCAGGATACGCTGCAGGGCTTGTTGGGGATTCAACAAGGCCCGCAAATCGCGCAGCTTCATCGTGCCGATCGGACTGTCCAGAGGATCGCTCATGTGAAAGGTAGCCGAGGATATTGGGAGGTACGCACGTTACCTCACGGTACAGGTGTACCCAGTTCATCTCGTGGTGACAAGCAGATGCAGCCCCTCCTACTTCGAGAGCTTGCTCTCCACCTTCTTCGTGATCTTGCGCAGCAGAGTATCGCTCGTCAGCTTGCGACCATCCTCGTCACAGAGGTAAAAGGTATCGAGCACGGCGCCCTTCTCCGTCGTGATGCGGGCAGCGGCCACCTCCACGCCAAGGTCGGCCAGAATCGAGGAGACCAGATAAAGCAAGCCGGGGCGGTCCGGCGTCTGCACATCCATCAGCGTAAACTCGCGGGAGCTGCTTTGGTCAAAGGTTACCCGAGTTTTGAGTTCGCCCGCATCCAGGTCAAAGGGGTTGAGGTTCTTCGGCTCGGGCAGCGCGCCCACTTGGTAGGTGGTCTGGGAGAGCGCCTCGGTTAGGTTCTGGAGGAACTTGTCCTTGTCTCGCTGATCCGTCACCGCGCGCAACTTCTCATCACAGACCCGGAAGGTGTTGACGATGATGTCGTCGTTGCGAGTAAAGACCTCGGCGTTGAGCACTGAAAGCCCCGAGGCCGCCAGTGCCCCGGTAATTTTCGCCAAACTGCGATCCCGATCCCAGGTCACGACGATGCACTCCGAGTGGGCCGCGTCGGGCCGATCGTGCCAGGCCACCACCGGGCGCAGCGCGGCGTCGTCAAACATCACCTGCGAGAGCAGGAACTGGTGCACCGCCTTGAGGTGGCGCGTAATCAAGTCCTCCGGAATCGTGTCGAAGTAACGTCGCGGCAGATTTTGGAAATGCGCCGCCACTTCTCCGGAGTCCAAGCGCTTACCCAGCGTCTGCGTCAGCCGCTTCTGCATTTCGATAAACGATTTCTTGGCCTGCTCCTTAAACTCCTTGCCTCCGGCCAGAACCGGCTGGGTCCGGCGATAGACTTGCCACAAGAGCGAGTCCTTCCAGTCCGTATGGGTCCGCGCCACGCTCGTGCCTTGGAAATCAGCAAAACTCAGCGCCATGAGCATATCCAGTCGCTCGGGCGTGCGAATCACCCGGGCCAGATTGAGAATCGTCTCGTCGTCGTCCGGGTTGCAGCGCCGGGCGGTTTCGGAAAGCGTGCCATGGTGGTCAACCAGGAAAACCAAGGCCCGCAAATCATCCGGCGACAATTTGAGCCGACGAGCCACACGGACCGCGTTCTGCGCGCTGGCCTCGGCGTGGAGCTTGGCGTTGGCGCTTTTGCCCGTGTCGTGGAGCAGCATCGCCAAGTAGAGCACATGCGGCCGATCCAGCCGCTGGATGAGCGAGCGATACTTGGAGAAAACGCCCTCGGTTGCGCCGTGGATCTTGTCCAGCATCTCCAAGCAAACCAAGGTATGCTCGTCCGCCGTGTACAGGTGGTAAAACTCGTGCTGCACCAAACAAGTCAGCGGTTTGAATTCCGGGAAAAGACGCCCCAGCACCCCAAGTTCGTGCATCCGCCGGCAAGTGCTCCCCACCTGCCCCTTGCGCGAGAACAGCGTATGCAACATCTCGCGAGTCTTTTTATGATAAATAAAGGGCCGGTTGATGTGCTGCAAACGCCGCCGGATCATAAAGCCCAGGTCCGGCCCGATCTCCACGCCCCGCTGCTGGGCAATGAGGAAGACGCGCAAAAGCCGAAACGGATCAGCCGCAAAGATATTCGAGTCTTCCGCTTCTAAGACTTTATCGCGCACCACAAAGCCATCGACGACCTCCGGCTTCACTTCGGCCCGAGGGAGAAGCGTCCAGCGCGATTTTTTCTTTCCTACCGGCGGGCTGGCAAAACGTTCGGAAAGAGAGTTCGCGAGTAAGAAGATGTGGTTGGCGTGTTGATAGTAATCCCGCATCAGCGCCTCAATCCGCCGGAGCTGCGTGTGGTGCTGGTATTTGAAATTGTTCGCCACCTTGCCTTGCAGCCGCAAGGTCAAGAGATCACCCGCCCGTTCCTGCAGGTAATGCAAATCCGTGCGCACCCGCAGCAAGAAGTCGTAGCCCTGGTCCAGTTGCTTGCGCTCAGTGGTCGTGATCAAGCCTTCCTGCTGCATCGCGGTCAAGCTACGCAACCCGTGCCGCACCATCGCCATCCAGAGCAGATTCTGGTAATCACGCAAACCGCCGCAGCCGCTCTTCACCTGCGGCTCCTGCAAGAACGGGGTGTTCTCCAGCTTGGCGTGACGACTGCGCTGATCTTCCAGCCGCCATTCCAAGTAAGGCTGCTCTTTGCCTTTAATGCAGGAGCGATGAAAGCGCTCGTTAAAGTCTTCGAGCACCTTCTTGTCACCCGCCAAGTAACGGCGCTCCAGCAACGCCGTCTTGGTTTCCAAATCTTCGTTGCAGAGCGCGATTTGGTCCGGCACCGAGTGCGTAATGGGATTAGACTTCAGGCCACCAACGTCCCAAAGCATGTAGCTCACTTGCTCGATCACCTCTTTGACCACGGGAGGCATGTCGCGCCCCTTCTTTTGGTAAAGAAACAGGATATCGATGTCGCTCTTGGGATTAAGCTCACCACGACCAAACCCCCCCAGCGCGACCAAACAAACCGGCGGCGACTTCTCCCCCGCGTTGGACGTCAAACTACTGTCCACCGCACTTTTCCACACGTGCTGCAGCACGACCGACATGAGCGCCGAACGCTTCTGGCAATTCAATCGACCGCCTTCGCCCCCCTTGTGCCGCAGCTCCAGCAAGTAGCCTTCCTTCTTCAAAAAGGTGCGGTACAGATCCAGGAGGTCCGTCGGCTTGTGGTGCGACTTAGCCACCAATTTTTGCTCCGCATGGCGCAACATGCGGTCGAGGTGGCGTTTCGTAGACATCCCGGCAATCTAGAAAAATTGCGCCATCTGGCGAGGTATTTCCGTTGGCAATTCAAGGATCAGCCCCTTATCGTCAACGCTCCATGCCAAGTTTAGGAGTCAACGTCGACCACGTCGCCACCCTGCGCCAAGCCCGCTACCGCGAGCATGTCGCCGGCACCACGCCCGAGCCGAGCGTGCTAGATGCCGCCCTGATCGCCGAAAAAGCGGGCGCTTCCGGCATCACCATC
>CAWUJC010000343.1:0-4041 GCA_963922355.1 uncultured bacterium
CAGCGGGTGTGCCACGGCGATTATCGGCGCCGCCGGCGTCACCGCCGCAACCGCCTGCGGCTTGGCCGGAGCTGGTGCGGCGTCCGGTGTCCCCTGCACGAGATCACCCATCGGGACCATGTTGATAAACTTCACGGGCTCAGCGCGCGAAGGCGTCCACCAGAAGATGAGGAGAAAAAGAAAAATGACTACAGCGTGCCCGGCCGCGACCCACATCAGGGTGCGACTGAACGACGGCTCGTAAGCCTGATAAGCGGCAAGAACGCTGGCCATGAGACATGAAGATAGAAGATTTTACACAAAACGCTATGAAAAACTTCGCAAAGCACATTATCAGGGTATGTTAATAACTTCAAGCACAAGTTGTAGAGTAAAGCAAAAACATCACCCTCCCTTTAAATCTGAGATACCAAAACGCCAGAAAACCTCTGGCTTACTTCGCCAAACGAACGGCCAGCTTGATGGCGGCCGCCATGCTCCGGTGATCAGCCACGCCTTGTCCCGCCAGGGAGTAGGCGGTGCCGTGGTCCGGCGAAGTCCGGATGAGCGGCAGCCCCAGCGTAACGTTGACCCCGGTGGAAAAGGCCAGCAGCTTAAAGGGAATGAGGCCCTGGTCATGGTAAGCGCAGATCACGGCATCGTACCTCCCTTCGGCAGCATGGTGGAAAACCGTATCCGGCGAATGCGGTCCCGTGACGTCTAGGTCCGCGCTTTGCAGGCGCTCCACCGCCGGAGTGACGATTCTGGCCTCCTCATCGCCAAAGAGGCCGCCCTCTCCGTTATGCGGATTGACCCCAGCCACGGCTAAGCGAGGCCGCCTCTGCAAAAGCGGGGCAAAGAAAGCGGCAGCCGCCTGCGTCGTGCGGATCAGTCGAGCCGGGCTGAGCTTCTTCAGCGCCTCACGCAAGCTGCAATGGGTGCTGGCCAGCGCCACGGTCAGCTTCGGGTCGTACATCATCATCACCGCGTGCTCGGGTTTGACGCCACAAGCGGCGGCGAAGTACTCGGTCTGGCCAGGAAAATCAAATCCCACCTCGCGCATGTTCTCTTTGCTGACCGGACCGGTCACGATCGCATCGATCTCACCCGCTCGCCAGGCGGCAACCGCATCTTCCAGCGCCTGCAAAGCGACTTGGGCGGAGAGCGGCGTGGGGAAACCGGCCTTGATCCGCCGCCGATCACCCTTGCCTTCAAAGATGACGTAGTCAGCCCGAGCCGGGAGCCCTTTGGCTTGCAGCGCCTTGGCAACAACTTCGGGGCCAATGCCGGCGGGATCGCCCAGCGTAATGCCGATGGTGGGTTTCTTCGCCATCCAGCCCTTTTAGAACATCTTGATGAAGGCCTTTTGGCGCAAACCGTCGATCCATTCCTGCTGGAGGGCTTGGCGCTCCTCCTGGATGAGCTTGCGCTCAATCTTGGCGCGGACATCATTCATCGGCTCCATCGAACGGCGCTTGATGTCCTCCACCTTCACCAAATAGAAGCCGTCGTCCGTTTCCACGATGCGACTGTGTTGCCCCGGCTTGAGGGCGAAGGCCGCCTCGCGCAAATCCGGGCGCAGGGTATCTTCCTGCACCCAGCCAAAGTCGCCGCCCTTGTCACGATTGCTGCCTTCGGAATAATTGCGGGCCAGTTCGGCGAAGTCCGAACCCGTGTCCAGCTTGTAGAGCAACTCGCGGAGAATTTCCTTCTGGGGGTCGTACTCTTCCACCGTGCCGTCCGGTAAGGTGCGTTCCTCCGGAAAAAGCGATTTCTTGAGATAAATCAGACGGAGTTTGATCTGCTCCGGCTGGACAAACTGCTCCACGTTGTCTTGGTAGTACTGCTCAATCTTGTAGGGCGAAACGATGACGCCGGCCGTGACATTGGACTGCCGCATGTACTGGACGACGATGTTTTCACGAATCTCGCGGCGGAAGTTTTCCAGCGAGATACCGTTAGCCAGAAGCGTTTTGATGAAGGCGGTCCGGTCGCCGTCATACTGGGAGCTAATGATCTCCTTCATGCGCTGCTCAACGTAGTCTTCCGGAATGAACCCGACGCTGCTGTCAAATTCCTGGATGATCAACTGGCGCTCGATCAGGGCTTTGAGCGTTTTCAGGCGGGCTTCTTTCACCTTCTCCACCAGCTCTACCCCGGTGTAACTGTCTTTCAGGAGCTCTTCGGTGTCCTTCACCTGTTTGCGGACGTCGGAGAAGGTGATGACCTCGTCATTGACGATGGCGGCGATGCCTTCCTTCACCTGCGCCGACACGGGCACCGCCCCCAAGAGGAGGATACCGGCAAGCCAGAGATGGAGAGAGCGTGTCATCATCGCAAGCAAATGAGTGCGGTGAAACCAAAGCGTCGGCAAAATGGAAGGTTACTTACCATCTTGGGACAAAGAATTTATCCAAGTTATGATCTCCTTTAACTTAGAAGTGGCGTCCCGACCGGTCAAGCGGGGAAAGCGCCCCCCGGTCATGATGAAATCCTGGCCTTGATGTAGCATCAGTTTCTCCTCCTTGGTTTCGACCAAACGTACCCTTAGACGCGCGGCCCGCAGCCGAATGTCAGTTGCCAGCCACAAAAGTCGCACCGGGCGGGGAAACTTGCCGTACCGGTCGCGCCATTCTTGCTGGAGGCGCTTGGCCTCCGCCGGTTCACTCAGTTCCGCCAACCGGCGATAAGCTTCGATCCGTTCGCGGCTGTCCGGGATGTAGGTCTTGGGGACATAAGCACCCGTCATGCCTTCGGCGGTCTCGCCCTCCTGGAAGGTGAGGAAATCCAGGTCCAGCTTGGTGCGAACCAGCGAAACCGCCTTGCCCTTGCGACCGCCTTTGAGCTGCGCCACCGCCGTCTTGAGCAACTGGCAATAAAGCTCGAAGCCGACCGAACCGATGTAGCCGCTCTGCGCCGTGCCGAGCAAATTTCCCGCGCCGCGAATTTCCAGATCGCGCATCGCGATTTTAAAGCCCGAGCCCAATTGACTGTATTGCCGGATGGCACTGACCCGCTTGCGCGCGTCGCCCACCGTCATCAGGTGCTTGGGCAAGAGGAGATAAGCGTAGGCTTTGTTCTGCGCCCGGCCCACTCGACCACGGAGCTGATAGAGATCCGCCAAGCCAAAGCGGTCAGCCCGGTCGATCAAGATCGTGTTGGCGTTGGGGATGTCCAACCCGCTTTCGATGATCGTGGTCGCCAAGAGCACATCCGTTTCGCCCGCAACGAAGCGGGCCATCACTTCTTCTAACTCGCCTTCGCTCATCTGGCCGTGGCCGATGTCGATCTTCGCCCCGGGCACCAAAAACTCCAAGCGCTGGCGGACGTTCTCGATCGACTGCACACGGTTGTGCAGGAAGTAGACCTGACCATCGCGGGCCAACTCGCGCTGCATGGCTTCACGCACGATCCGTTCGTCGTACGGTACTACCGCCGTCTCGACCGGCACGCGGTTGCGCGGCGGTGTTTCGATCACCGACAAATCCCGTGCCCCGGTGAGCGAAAGATACAAGGTGCGCGGAATCGGCGTGGCGGAAAGCGTCAGCACATCGACGAGGCGAAAGCGCTGCTTGAACTTCTCTTTCGCCCGCACGCCGAAGCGCTGCTCTTCATCCACCACCACCAAGCCAAGATCATGAAACTCCACATCCTTGGAGACCAGCCGGTGCGTCCCCACCACCACATCCACCGAACCGTCCTTGAGTCCGGCCACGGCGGCACGTTGCTCCTTGGCGGTGCGGAAGCGGCTCAGCATTTGGACCGAGATTGGATAGTCGGCGAAGCGCTCGCGCAGGTTGTTGAAATGCTGCTGGGCGAGGACCGTCGTGGGCACCAAAAAGGCGGCCTGCTTGCCGTCCATCACCGCCTTGAAGATCGCACGGATGGCGACTTCGGTTTTGCCAAAACCGACGTCGCCGCAGATCAGGCGATCCATCGGACGTTCCCGCTCCATGTCGGTCTTCACATCATCAATCGCCTTCTCCTGGTCCTCGGTTTCTTCGTATAGGAAGCTGTCTTCGAACTCGCGTTGCCAGGGCGTGTCAGCCGCAAAGGCGTAGC
>CAWUJC010000344.1:0-4038 GCA_963922355.1 uncultured bacterium
AGGCGGCGGTGGTGACGCGCTCGGAGCTGGGGTGCTCGACGGCGGCGTCCGCTGCTGGATCTGCCGCCAGCTTGTTGATCATCTCCAAGTTCTCAGGCTTGGGGCGTGAGAACTCCGGCTTGCGGTAGCTGAGGGTGACGTGGGAGCCACAGGCAGCCAGGGCAATCGCCGCTTCCATTGCGCTGTCGCCGCCGCCCACCACGAGGACGTGCTTGCCGCCGTAGTCCTTGGGGTCATGCAGGCGATTGGAGACCTTGTCGAGTTCCTCGCCCGGGACGCCTAGCTTGCGGAAGTTGCCGCTGCGACCGATCCCAATGATGACGCGACGGGTGGAGTGCGTGTTGCCGTCCCCGTCGGTGAGGAGAAACTTCCCGCCCTTGCGTTCGATGCCGGTGATGCGGCGGTAAATGGGTTCCACACCATGGGCGAGGCGTTGTTCTTCCATCTCCTCAAGTAGTTCTTCCTTCACCGGTGCAGAGACCTGGAAGTCACCCTCCGGCGTGAAGTCGGTGGGGTAGGTGAAGATGGGCTTTCCCTTAGGGAAATTCGCGATGGTGTTAAAGGTGCGGCTGGCTTCGAAGAGCTTGAAGTTGAGGTTGGCCTTCTTGGCTTCAATCGCGGCAGAAACGCCGGAGACACTGGCCCCGATGATGACGAGATCAAGGACGCCTTCTTCGCTGCCGCGTTGGCCCGCAAAGTCCGACTCGGCCATGATGTTGTGCACCGCCTTGGCGCCGGTATCCGCGGCAAACTTCAGCAGAGGAATACCGGTGAGGTCACCCACCACATAAATGCCGGGTACGTTGGTGGTGCCGTCTTCGTTGACCTCGGGGAGTTTTTCGACGGTGCCGGCCGGCCATTGGGTGTGTAACCAGTGCGTGTAGGTTTGGATAAGGCCAAGCATCGTTCGATAGGTCGTGGAGGTTAAGACGCGTCGTTCAGGTTCCAGTCATACTCGAGCCACTCTTCTCGGTAGTCGGGCGGCACGTATTCTTGGAGGGTGCGGCTAATAAAGCGGTGTGGGCTGTCGGGATAGAAATCATCCTTGTACCATTTGAAGAGCTTGGAGTACTCGATCGTGCGGTCATCGGAGTTCAGGCGGAAGCATTGAGCCGTTTTGCAAAACGCTTTGGTGACGTAGTCGAGCTGGTCGTTGAGGTGCTTCCCGTCGTAGGCGAAGGGGGCAAGCGGCGGGCAACTGACACTGGCGCAGTTAACGGCAAAGTGGTTACGCGGGTCTTGGAATTGGCTCATCAGGATGCCTTTTTCCAGTTTATTGAGCGTGAAGGTTTTTCCCGCCATCCGGACAGTAGGCTCTTCAAAAATCCCAAAGTTCTGGCCCGTGAGTGTCGTGACCGTTTTGAGGGGGTAGTTGCGCAGCACGATGTCGATCATCGTGGCGTTGTAGAGATTGATATAGAACGCCTGGCGGACTTTAGGCGGTAGCTTCTTGGGATTGACCTTGGCCCACTGGTTGAGCACGGAGCGCAGCGCGGCCACGTCCTTGGCGTTGTTCTTCCATTGCTGGTATTTGACGCCCTTGGTTTTGGCCGTCATGACAGCGTACTTACGGACGAGCCGGTCGTATTCGGACCATCCGGGGACGTCTTCCGCCCCGGCGGTACTGACAATTGTCAGGAATAAACTGAAGAGGATTAAGCGCATCACGGACTCCTTCGTGGGAGGTGAGTGGCGACGGCTTATTCCCCCCTACTTGTCTTTTCTTAGCGGTGTTTTATTCGACGGGCGAACCAAGATTCGTGCTGGGTTGAACTTCTCTCTGAGGGGTAAGTCGGAGATTACTCTTCCGGCTTCTTCGCGGCTTCGGCGGCAGCTTGGGGGAGGGTCACTTCGACCGCGCCTTCCGGCTTATCGTAAAAGCCCGGTTCAGGTTCAACAAACGCGATGTTCGTCGCCACGGCCGTGCCTTTGGGGGCATCGCCCTGAAACTCGCCTTTCAGGTGATCCCAGTACCAGAAGACAAACTCACTGGGGATGATGGCGCCATCCACATCGGTAAATTCTTCGTGAATGACGATGGAGGCCTGTTCCTCCGCCAGGTTCTTGTCTTTTCCAAAGGTGACGATGTAGCTCATCGCGCGGAGGCTGTAGTTGCGCGGGCTGACGAAGAGGCGATACCAGTCATCCGGGGTGTCGCCGGTGCCATCCTCAAACTCCTGGAGAAAGCTGATGTACTCCTTGCCCTGGATAACGTGCGGGCGCAGGTCGGAGAGTTTGATGCCTTCGCCCTCGATCTTGAAGGGAGACATCAGGAACCAGGGCCAGGTCAACACGTGGAAGCGCTTCGTCGGATCGGCTTTTTCGGCTGGCGTCACCCAGGCGGTTTCGCCATCAAAGACGACCACCGTGCCGTCGGACATATCGTAACGGGCCTTCGGGCCATGGGCCTGGAACGTGAAGGTGCCTTCGGCCATCGTCTTGTCGCCAAAGTTGACCACGACATCGGCTTTTAAGGAATCGGCTTGGTCCCAGCGGTCGATGCCGTGCGCTTTTTTGGTGCTGGTGACGATGTCATCCAGCGTCGGGGTTTTTCCGGCGAGTTCGGCGCGCGCTTCGGCTTGTTTCTCCGGCGGGACGTCATGCGTCACTTTCTGGGCGCCAGGATTACTTTCAGCGGCAGGTTCGGAGCAACCGCTTAGCCAGAAAGCAGTGAGTAGTGAAAGGGACAGCAGGAGGCAGGGCGGGCAGGCAATCTTCATACCACCATGCATAAACAGAATTAGCCGAAGATGCAAATTCCTCTGGTAATTAGGCAGAATGGGCGTTTGTTCGGAGTAAGCGCTTCTTTTGCCTATGTTCCCCTTTTCCAAGCATGCGCCGGTCATATCCGTGCAACATCTCCCTGGTCTTTCCCGCCCCGTCAGCCGTCTGGTCCTGGGCACCGATCACGCCCATAAGAACCCGGATTGGGAGAAGGTGGCGGATGCCTTTATTGAACGGGGCGGCAATTGCCTGGATACCGCCCACATTTACGGCTCCGGGCAGGCGGAGGAGGCGGTGGGGAAGTGGATCCATGACCGTGGCCTCAAAGACGAGTTGATCTTAATCGTGAAGGGGGCTCACACCCCAAATTGTAACCCTCATTCCATTTCGACACAGCTAACCGAGAGCCTGAGACGCCTGCGGGTCGAGCGTGCTCCCATCTACATCATGCACCGGGACAACCATGAGGTGCCGGTAGAAGAGTTCGTCGATGTGCTCGATCAGCTTTCCCGTACCGGTCTGGTGGGGATTTACGGCGGTTCCAACTGGTCCTTCGAGCGGGTGGATCAAGCCAATGCCTATGCCCAGCGCCGCGGTCGCAAAGGCTTCCGGGTGGTTTCGAATCAATTCAGCTTGGCGGAGATGGTCGAGCCCGTTTGGGCAGGCTGTATCCTGGCCTCGGATCCTGACTCCCGCGCCTGGCTCGTGGAAAAGCAAATCCCGAATTTTGCTTGGTCGAGTCAGGCCCGCGGCTTCTTTACCGACCGGGCGGCGCCGGACAAGAAGGAGGACGAGATGCTCGTCCGTTGTTGGTACAGCGAGCGGAACTTTGAACGCAAGCGCCGAGCGGCAGAACTTGCCAAGATTCACGGGGTAGACGAAATCAACATTGCCTTGGCCTACGTTCTCTCGCAGCAATTTCCGTCCTTTTGCCTCGTGGGACCGCAGACGATAGATGAGTTTAACAGCACGCTAGGTGGCTTGCGCGTGAATCTCAGCCAGCGGGAGTGCCACTGGCTGAATCTCTTGGTCGACGAGCTGTAGCAGGCTTACTCGCCCGCCTCTTGCTCTTCTTCGTTCGCCTTTTTGTCGAGGCGCAGAAGGGCGTCGGGGTCTTCGCCCGCCAGTTCCAATTCGTCGATCACGTCTTGGACGGTCTTCTCTTCCTCCACTTGCTCGCTGAGGAACCAGTTGAGGAATTCCATGGTGGCAAAATCCTTCTCGGCCTGGGCGGCTTCGTAGAGCGCATTGATGCTGGCGGTCACCTTCTCTTCGTGAGCGAGGGAGGCTTTGAAGGCAGCGAGCGGGGAGGCG
>CAWUJC010000345.1:0-4032 GCA_963922355.1 uncultured bacterium
TTCCCGCCTCGGCCAAAATTTCTCCCGAGGTCCCCGCCACAAAACTGCGACCGTAGAATTCAATGCCGTCGCCCTCATAGGGACGCTCGTGCCCGACCCGGTTAACGGCCGCGACGTAGCAACCGTTCGCAACGGCATGGCTGCGCTGGATCGTTTGCCAAGCCAGGTGCTGCTTCTCGCCATACTCCGCCTTCTCGGCCGGGTGCCACCCGATGGCCGTCGGGTAGAAGAGAATCTGCGCACCGGACATGGCCGTGAGCCGCGCCGCTTCCGGGAACCACTGGTCCCAGCAAATCAAGACGCCAATCTTGCCGAAGCGCGTCTCCCAAGCGCGGAAGCCGAGATCACCCGGCGTGAAGTAGAATTTCTCGTAGTAATGCGGGTCGTCCGGGATGTGCATCTTGCGATACGAACCAAGGTAGCGGCCATCGGCATCGATGATGACCGCCGTATTGTGGTAAAGCCCCGCCGTCCGCTTCTCAAAGAGTGAGCCGATCACCACAACGCCGCACTCTTGGGCAACTTCCTGCAGTGCCGGCGTGGACGGGCCCGCTGGAATGGCTTCGGCCAGCTCGAAGTTAGCGTGGTCCTCTTCCTGGCAGAAATACTGGCTGGCAAAGAGTTCCTGCGTGCAGATAATCTGGGCTCCCTGCCCGGCTGCCTGTCGAATCAGCTCAAGTTGTCGGGTGCGGTTCTCAACCGGATCGGCACCCGCGTGCGTTTGAATGAGCCCCAGCGTGACGGGCATGGCGTTACTCCGCAGACTTGAGGCTAGCGACTTCTTTCTCTAGTTCGCGCACCTTCTTCGCCAGATCGCCAATCTTGTTAATGTTGGCTTCGTTGCGCAAATCGAGCTTCTTGGGGATGGCGCGGCGGCCGGAGTAAACTTGGCCAGCCGGGACGTCTTTACTCACGCCAGACATGGCCGTGATGATCGCGCCCTTGCCGATGTGGAGGTGGCCAATGATGCCAACTTTGGCGGCGATGACGGCGTGATCTCCCAGAGAGGTGCTGCCGGCAATGCCCGTGTGCGCCACTAAAATCACGTGCTTACCAATGGTACAGTTGTGCGCAATCTGCACCTGGTTGTCGATCTTGGCACCTTCCTGAATCCAAGTCGGGCCGAAGCGGCCACGGTCAATCGTGGAGTTGGCTCCGATCTCCACGTCGTCATCGACCTGCACGTAGCCGGTCTGCGGCACCTTGCGGTGGCGGCCCTGCTCGTCTTGCTCGTAGCCGAAGCCATCCGCGCCCAACACAACACCGGGGTGCAGACTCACGCGGTTTCCGATGAGCGTGCGCTCGCGCAGCGTGACGTGCGGGTAGAAAAGACAGTCTTCGCCAATCTGCGATTCGTGCCCCAGATAGGAACCGGCCCCAATCACACTGCGGGCCCCAATTTTGACGCCCGGCTCGATCACGGCGTGCGGTCCCACGTGGACGTCCTCGCCCAATTCTACGCCCTCGGCGACGACGGCACTGGGGTGAACGCCTGGCGGGTACTCAATTGGCGGCGGGGCAAAGAGCTCGGCCACTTGGGCAAAGGCCCAAGATGGATTTTCCACCCGGATTTGAGCGCAGGGAAACTCCTGCTCGGCCTCATCTTGGGCGACCAGAATGACGCCCGCCTGGGTGGCCAGCGCCTGGGCCAGATACTTGGGATTCCCCAAAAAGGACAGGTGCTGGGCCTGGGCGGTCTTGAGGTCAGAGACTCCGACAATCACCTTGTCGGGCTCTCCCCGTAACTCACCTTTGACCCGTGAGGCCAGCGCCTCCAGCGTGTGTCCGCTCAAAGCCGGTATGCTGTTTAAATGAGTAACGCCAGCAGCTGCTTAATTTGCAGCTGCCTTTTTGGTGTTGACCGCGGCAATCACATCCTTGGTCAAATCGTCCAGACCGGTGCTGTAAAGAACCACCGGGGTGCCGGTGATGGAAGAACCGGAGGTGTCCATGACCAGGTTATAGGCCTTAGCCTTGGAGACTTCCTGCACGGCGGCGGTGATGTCTTCGACGATCTTCTTTCGCATGCGGGCACCCTGCTCTTCGATCTGACGACGGCGGGTGATTTCAAATTCCTTCAACTTACGCTCGTAAGCGCGAATCTCCTGGACCTTGGCCTGAAGGATCTTGCGCTTCTCGTTGCGGACCTTTTCCGCCAGCACATCGTTGTTGGCGTCTTCGCGGATCTTACCGGCTTCTTCCACCATCTTCTGGTAGTCTTCCAGCATGTCCTTGTAGGTCTTCTGGTAGTCGGAGAAGCTGGACTTCAGTTCGTCGTCAGCTTCCTTCGTCTTGTAGTATTCCTTGAAGACGGTTTGGAGGTCGATGACGGCAACCTTAAGCTGGGCGAAAGCTCCGCTAGGCAGCGCGACCAAAGCCGCGGCGAGTACAAAAGTGGCGATCTTTTTCATAGAGCGCACAGTGTGTTAGAACTGATACCCGACGTCAAAGGAAAATTTGGGGCCGCCGCCATTGAAGCGATCGTGGATGAGCGGGAAACCTAAATCCACCCGCAGAGGCCCCACCGGGAGGTTGAGGCGGAAGCCAAAACCAGCGCCCAAATTGAAGTTGCCGTAGCCGTAAGCCAGTTCGTTGAAGCCGGCGGGCGGGTTGCTGTTGAGCTTATCGCCTTCCGCTACGGTGACGTCCCAGTTAAAGGAATCAATGTTAGCCCAACCAGCATCGACGAAGAAGGCACCGCGCACGCGCTCGATGATCGGGAAGGTCAGCTCCACATCCGCGGTCACGTAAGTCTGGCCGCCGATGGCGTCCCCCGTGCCGAAGTCCTTCGGACCAACCGCACGGGTTTCAAAGCCGCGGACCGAGCGTGCACCACCTTCGAAGAAGCGGTCGAAGAGCGGGACAACCTGAGTGTCATCGTAACGCTCGACGGTACCGGTCGAGGCCCCGAAGCTGAGAATCAAATCGTACCAAGGCAGCCCCACCCACTTCCGAGCATCCACTTCAAATTTGTAGATGTCGGTCTGGCCGAGGAGCGGACCACCGGAGAATTGGGCAGTGAAGTTGACCTTCTCGCCTTGGCGAGGCTGGAAGATGTTGTCTCGCGTATCGTACACCAAGCCCATCGTGACCGAGCTGGAGGAACGGGCGCCGTCTTCATCCTGGATGATCTGGGCCGCGTTCGGGTCGATGTCGAAAATCTCAATGTTCTGGAAGGAGTAAGCAATGGAGGCCGTCCAGAATTGCCCTAAGGCGCGAGCCAAGGAGACGGATCCACCGATGTTTCGCTGATTATACTCGGCGTTGTTGAAATCATTCTGACGGGCAAAAAGCTCAACCCCCAGAGAGAGACGCTTATCCAGGAACCAAGGTTCGGTGAAGCTGATCACAAAGTCCTGCCGCTGGAGACCATACTGGGCGCGGACGCGGAATTTTTGACCCGCACCAACGAAGTAAGGGAAGTTGAAGAGGTCAAAGTTGCTCTGACTGACTTCGACGAAGCCCAGCAAGCTGTCCACCGAACTGAAGCCAGCACCGAAGGAAATCGAACCCGTCCGCTTTTCTTCCACGGTCACCACCATGTCCTTACGATTCGGGACGCTGGTATCGCGCGGGGAGATGTCCACCTTTTCGAAGTAACCCAGATTTTGGAGGCGCTGTTTGGAGGCGTCCACCAACACGCTGTCGTAAACTTCGCCCGGCGTGACTGCCAGCTCTCGGCGAATCACCTTATCCTTGGTCTTGCTGTTGCCTTGGACGGTGATCTTTTCAATGAAGGACTGCGGGCCTTCAGAAATAACAAAGAGCAAGTCCATCCGGCCGCTTTCCACGTTGGCCAAGCGTTCAGGATTGACGCGGGTGTTGATGTAGCCGCGCTCGCCGTAGAGATCCTGGACGGCGCTGATGTTCTTACTCAGGCCGGAAGGTGAGAAGACATCCCCTTCTTTCATCACCAAGCGGCTCCGAATCTGCGGCGTGGTAAAGATGGTGTTCCCCTGAAATTGGATCTTCCCGACGCGGTATTCAATCCCCTCAAAAATCACCACCGTGACGACGAGCTCTTCCGGCTTG
>CAWUJC010000346.1:0-4024 GCA_963922355.1 uncultured bacterium
CGTCCAGGACTGCATCTTTCAAGAAATGTGGTTTAAGGGCGGAGGTGGCACGGGCTATATCGGCTGGGCCTCGGCCTGGGATTGTCTGATGGAGAACGTGGAATGCATCGACTTGCGCCATGCTCCCAATCTCCAGGCCAGTGCGGCAGGGAACGTGATCCGGCAGAGCCGCTTCATGGGCAGTGATGTCAACTACCACATGCTTTGGGCCTACGAGAACTTGATCGAGCAATGTGAGATCGATGCCAAGCGTGGCACGGGGAGCTACGGATACGGCATCTTTGCCCAGAAGCCGGAAATCGCGATTCACGGGCCGGGCGGCGGTCCTCGAAATGTGATTTACAACAACAAGATCGTGGCGCCGCGCAACGCCGTTTTCCTGGGCGGCAGCAACTTCGATTGGATTTTTGCTTATAACGAGCTCCGGGCGGGTAAGGGGCCGGTTTTTGTCTTTCGCCAAAAGAACGCCGGGCATCAGGTGCTCAATAATGTGTTGAAGGCGGAAGAAACCGGCCAAGCCGCTTTTGAATTTGAAGGGGACAGAATCCGTAATTTGACGATCAAGGGGAACCGCCTTTCTGGCACGGGGGCGTTGACCGAAGGTCCCGCCACGGATCTGGTCGAAGCCAACAACCAGCCTCTCGATTCGGCCTCGCCGGTGGAGCCCAAGGTTCCCTCTCTCTATGAATGGCAACGCCAAAAACGGGCAACCAAGGCGACGGCGAGCCATCCTTAAGCAGCAATGACATCACTATGAAAAAACACATCCTCATCCTCCTGAGCCTCGGGCTGTTCACCGCAGGCTTATCGTCTGGCTTGGCCAAAACCATCATTGAACGCGACTTTGAAGCCGGGAGTTCGTCGACTGGCCCTGAGCCAAAATTCTTGGAATACGGCGATACGTTTGTCGGCGTTGCCACCAAGGAAGACTACGACTTTGCCCCAGGCGCGAGCGACGGGAGCGAAGCGGCTTTGGTGCTGACCGGTGGGCAAGATGAACCGCATTCCTGGCAACCCGCCGTTGATTTTGACTTACCTTCGATGAAGGGCGGCTACCTGAAAGTTTCCTTCAAGTTCCGTGTGGCTTCCTTGGATGTGGGCGACTGCGTGTTCCAGATTTGGGGCGTGGGTGATGACGGTGATAAAGAGATGACGTATCAATACCTCTGGTTCAATCCGTTGAACGTCCGCGCGACGGGTACCGGACAGCACATGTTTAAAAGTGGGATGACCTCGGGAAGCTCCAGTGAATGGCACAGCTTGGTCTGGACCATTCCGATGCCGGGAACCACCGACACCGTGACACTGGAAATTGACGGCAAAGAGTACGGCAACTTCAAGCAACCACCCGGCGGTGACGTGACGGAACTCGTAAAGCTACGCTTCTTCCTCCAAAACAATAAGACCGAGGACAACATGTTTGCGATTGATGACCTCGTCGTCGAGCACATCAAGGACAAGTAAGTCGAGCTTCCCCAAGCTTACACGAAAGGCGAGGACTCTGGTTGAGTCCTCGCCTTTTTCGTCTCAATGACATAGGAGCGCCGCTTAACTGACGACCTGGAATTCGGGCGTGCGGTTGTAGACCTGTAAGTTGCGGAAGAGCATCTTGGTCCGCAGCATGCAGCGGATGGCAAAGCGTCCGTGCCGGTAGACCGGACCGCTACCGTTGGTGCCGGAGTCTTGGACGTCAAACATCAGTTGGCCATCCAGCGCACCGCGAATGCGTTCGCCTTCTTGCAGGAACTCCAGCCGATGCCAGGAATTTTTGGCGGTCGGCACCGGGCTGCGTCGGTAAGCGTAGGGGGTAATCCGGGGGTTTTTGATCAAGCCGCTGGTGGCCGAGTTTGGCGGGACGTCCGAGACTTCCCGGTAGTACTCCCAATGGTAATTACGGACGTTTTCCCAGCAGACCATACTCATGGAGCCAGTGGTGCGGCGGGGGTAATCGGCCATGAAGTCCTCTCCTTTGAGACCACTGGCCTGGGTAAGCAGGAGGCTCAGGCCGCCCGGCTTCAGGGGCATGTATTCATAGGTGAGGTAAAGATCGCCTTCAAACTTTTGCTCGGACCAGAGGTACATCTGGACTTTGTCATCCACCTTGTGCTCGCCCAGAGGGGGAAGCTCGGTCGCGGTTTCGATCAGCAGACCATCGGAGGTAATGCTCGCGGAATCTTCTTTGCCTTGGACATAGAACTGTTCCAGTTGCTCGGGTTCGCAAAAAGAAAGAGACAGCTTTTCTTCCCAAGATGCGTCGGGCGTGAAGGAGAAATCTGGCGTGTTTTCGCCGTTGTACATGTTCAACAGCTTTTGCTGGTAGGCGGGATCCAAATGGGTCGCTTCTTTCTCAAAGATTTGCTGAAGCTCCTCGGTGGTGAGCTTTCGCGGATGGAGGGCGACTTCACCGACCGCAAAGGCGGGGCTCCCGGTGTAGAGTTCTGGGCCGGCGGGATCTGTCGTCAAGCGTTCGGCTTCTGACGGGCTTTCGCTGATCAGGACGCCGTTGTGGTAAATCGCGCAGGTGCCGGCGGGTTTGTCCCAGCTTAAGGCCACCTGCACCCAGCGCAGGCGTTCGAACGAAGCATGGCCCGCGGCGGCGAGAAGCCGCGACTTGGGTTTAAAGCCGGCATGATAAAGGTAACCTTGAAAAAACTTGGCCCAGTACTGGGGGTACCAGCCGCAGTCCCAGATGAGCGCGAAATGCGAGTCGCGCACGTTTTCCGGATCGCGGTGATCACCAATCAGGATGTGGTTGTTGGCGTCGGTTCCAGGGTGGGCCTGGCGCGGGTCGGCGCAAGGGTAGCGGTAACTCAGCTCCTCCAGAGGCAGAAGCCAGAGGGTAAGAGTCCCGACGGGATGCTCATTCACGTCCACCGGCAAACGCAGCCGGCTATTGATGCTGGTAGCATGCCAACCATGTCGACCGTCTTTCTCCAAGAGGCGGAACGAGCCGTCTTGGGTGAAGTCGTGGTCCGAGTTGGGCGTAAAAAGCAGGGCTTTGTCGGCCATTACTTGACCTCCAAGCGGTCAAGATTGGCGCGCAGGCGCTGGAGGGCGCCAACGAAGCGATCTGGGATGGTTCCCTCGGCCGAAGGCCCGACGTTGAGGAGGTAGTTGGAACCACGGGCCCGATTAAGCAGATACATGCCGAGTAGTTCGTGGTCGCTCTTCGGCTGGTCGTCCTTGACGCAGAACCAGTAGTTCTCGCCCACGTGGTCGCAGACTTCGGTCGGAAGATAGTAGTCCTGCTGGTAGACACGATGGTGATTAGGATCGCTGAAACTGGTGCGAGGCTGAGCTTTCTCAATCGTGTAGACATCGGTCGGCCACGAGTAGTAGGGAAGAAGCCCGGGAGGGTCCTGCATGCCGTTATTGGTGACGATGAGCATCTCCGGCTGACGAGAGGCCAGATGGTCGTAGAGCTTCTTGCGGAAGTGAGGCGGGAGGATGATGGGGATATCGATCCAGATTTCCACCAGTGGACCATAGCCGGTAACGAGTTCATCGAGCTGATTCCAGACATACTCCATGTAGGGCTCCGTGGCGTAGACGTCGCGGTAATCGAACGTGCCGTCGTCCTTCACGTTGCTTGGCATCATGCTGCCCAGCTTCGTGTGTTCGTCCCAGCAGCAGTAATAGAGGCCGGGTTTCACGCCTTCTTGGCGGAAGGCCTCGACGTAATCAGCGACAATGTCGCGCTGCCAGGGGCTGTGGCCCACGTGGTAGTCGGTGTGTTGGCTCGGCCAAAGGCAGAAACCTGAATCGTGCTTGGCAGTGAGGACGGCATAGGTCATGCCCGCTTCGCGAGCCACGCGAGCCCATTGCACGCAATCGACGTTTTGCGGATTGAAGTCTGCGGGCGGCGAATCGCCGTGGGCGTGGTCCACGTCCTGGTAGGTGTTCATGCTGTAGTGGATGAACATGCCGTAGGCGAGAGCTTCCCAGCTTTTCAGGGCATCAACGGAGAGGTGCTGCTGGAAGTCGGGTTGAGTGACGGGAGGTGTGGTCATAAAGGATGGGGGGG
>CAWUJC010000347.1:0-4015 GCA_963922355.1 uncultured bacterium
CGGGGCTTTCACGTCTTGCGATTGGGGCGGTGGATCGCCGTCCATGCATGGAGTTTAGCAACGCATCACCGGTTGATTCGTAACTGGGCGTCCTAACGCACCATAGCCGCTATTTCCGGTTTCAATTCCGGGAATTAAATAGCGGCTATGGTGCGCGTCCGCTGGAGTTGAATCACCCGGTCCCGGGATTGAACGAAGAGTCAGCCCCGCACTACTCGCCCTTTTGTCTCCTGCACCGCCCCCTGTCGCATGTCTCTCTTTGATGAACAGCCCGAAAGCCGCGAGGCTTTGCGTCAACGGATCCAGTCCAGCTCGAAGACCGAGGTCATCCGGCAGGAGATGATCAAGCACGGGTTTTGGAAGCCCGAGCATGACTTCTCGCAAGAGGAAGTGGATCGCTTTCTCGCGCAGGAGGTGGAGCTGACGAAGGAACTCCGTTCATTGGCGGCGAAGCAACGTCAGCTGGACGATCCACAAAAAGCGTTGGCCGACATCCAAAAGCGCCGGAAGAAGGAATCGCGCGAGAAGCAGCAAAAGCGGCGGGAGGAAAAGGAGGCGCAGCGTCAGGCGCGGGCGGCGCAATGGGAGGAAACCAAGCGCAGTGATATCATCTATTTGGGCGAAGGAGTCTCCGGCGGCCTGGGCCAGAATGAAACCGACTCGGCCCGGTTGAGGGACGGTGATCTACCGCAGATTCTGAACGTTCCCGCTTTGGCCAAGGAACTTGGTGTCACCATCCCAGAGCTACGTTTCCTGGCATTTCACCGCCCGGTGTCTCAGGTCTCGCATTACCGCCGGTTTTATTTGCCGAAGAAACGCGGTGGCCAGCGATTGATCTCCGCGCCCATGCCTCGGCTTAAAGCCGTGCAGACCGCGATCTACGAGAATATCCTGGGGCGCGTACCCTGCCATGAGGCTGCTCACGGGTTCATGGCCAAACGTTCGATTCTCTCCAACGCGGAGCGACATGTCGGGCGCGACCTTGTCATTAACCTCGACCTCAAGGACTTCTTCCCCACGATTACCTTCCCGCGCATTCGTGGCCTGTTCCGGCAGATGGGTTACTCGGAGAAAATCGCCACGATCCTGGCGCTGCTCTGCTCCGAGCCGGAGGCCGACCAGGTCGAGTTAGATCAACAGAATTGGTTTGTCGCCAAAGGGCCTCGCGTGTTGCCGCAAGGCGCTCCGACCAGCCCAGCGTTGACCAATATCCTCTGCTATCGGCTGGACTGCCGGCTGGCGGGTATCGCCCGGGGCCTCGGCTTTACCTACACCCGTTACGCGGATGACCTGACCTTTTCCGCCTCCGGACGGGCCACCGGCGATTTCAAGAAACTGATGTGGCGTGCTCGGGCGGCCATCCACCAAGAGGGCCTTGTGCTGCATCCGGAGAAAGTTCGCCTGATGCGCAAGGGGCGTCGCCAAGAAGTGACGGGCATCGTCGTCAACGAGAAGCCAGGCGTGAACCGCCGCGAGCTCAAGCGCTTTCGCGCTTTGCTCTTCCAGATTGAAAAGGACGGGCCGGAGGGCAAACGCTGGCACGGGTCGGACGTCAATCTGCTCGCTTCGATCAGTGGCTTCGCCAATTTTGTGGCGATGGTGGATCCGGAGAAAGGTAAGCCACTCCAGGAAAGGGTGCAGGCCATCCACCAGAGTCACCGCTACCGGCACATCATCCGTCATCCCAAAAAAGAAAAGAAACTGCCACCGCCCGTGCCCGGCAGCTCATTGGGTTTTGTGGCGAAGCTGAAGTCCGTTTTCAGCCGCTGGTTTGGTGGCAAGTCTTAGAGCTTGTGACAAAAGTCAGGCGCGGGTACGCGGGACTTTTGTCATAAGCTCTAGGTGCCCCTTCTTCCAGGATGTTGAACGAGGTTCGAGTTTCTCTAACCAGCAAATCGTTCTTCCGGCACGCCCTGGATACCCAGACCATCAATGACGAAGACGTTGCCAGCTTGAGGATAGGCTACCAGCTCTTCGTCCGTCATAAACAAGCGTTGTGAGGTGACAAAGAGGCGGTCGTGATTGGGGCCACCGAACGTTGGGCACGTCGGTCGGGGCACTGGCATCTCGATTTCCAGCATGACGCGACCTTGGGGATCCAGGCGCACGACCTTGCCGCCCGCCACCAGCGCACACCAGTAGCACCCTTCGGCATCGACGGTGCCACCATCAACCATGCCTGGGCGGTCGGCGGTGGAGAAGAAGGGGCGACGATTGGAAAGGTGCCCCTCGTCTGGGTCAAAGTCAAAGCGCCACACCTGATTGCCCAGCGTATCGGAGAAGTACATCGTCCGGCCATCTAAACTAAAGGCGGTGCCGTTGCTGACCATGAACTCAAATTCAGGCGCATGACGGGTGACCGTCCAATCGGGCGAGAGGCAGTAAATCGAGCCGGTTTTGGCCTCAATCTTCTTGTTCATACTGCCACACCAGAAGCGCCCCTGGCGATCGCACTTGCCGTCGTTGAAGCGATTTTCCGGTCGATCCGATTCGGGATCGACTCGGGCGGTAAAGGTTTCGGCGGAAAGATCGAAGTCGAGAAAGCCGCTGTCGGACGCGCCGACCATGCCGCCATCACGTCGCAGGGCGAAGGAGCCGATCGGACCAGGGGTATCCCAGACATCCACTCGCCCGCTCCGGGCATCCCACCGTTCCATGCGATACTTCATATGGTCAGACCAATAGAGCGCTTGCTCTTCCTCAACCCATAAGGGGGCTTCACCAAGACCATCTTGGCATTCAACCAGGCAACTAATTTCATGTGGCATCGTCTTGAATCTCCACCGCGTTGTTTTCTTGAAGGCAAAATCTTGTGCGATTTAGATCGTAGCATAAACGCAATTCTAGCTGCGCTCAACTTCCTCAGTGGTGGGAAAGCTTTGTTTGGGAGCAAGCTTGCCGACCGCTTTTGGGTTCAGTCCAGTTTCAGAGACTTTCGGTACTTCGATAAGTCGCAAAACAAAGGCTTTCCAGATGTGATTCACCTGTTACGTTCAAGGGTTCGATGTTTCTCTCCCTTACACTTGAGCACGAGCAGGCGACCGACTTGGGTTACTTGCTCCACAAGCATCCCGATCGACTCCAGCGTTTTTCGCAGTCCTTTGGGGAGGCGCTCTTCTTTTATCCTGAGGTGACTCCAGGGAAATGCACCGCCGTGCTCGCGCTGGAAGTCGATCCGGTAGCCTTGGTGCGAAAGGTGGGGACAAAGGGATTTCGAGCGGGCGACCAGTACGTGAATGATCGCCCCTATGTGGCTTCGTCTTTTATGAGCGTGGCGATTTCGGACGTGTTGGGCACGGCATTGGGCGGGCGAAGCGCCGAACGCCAGGAACTTGCGGATATGGCCTTACCTTTCTCGGTCGAAGTTCCGGTGGTGCCCTGCGCCAACGGTCCGGGGCTGGTCGAACGGCTCTTTGCACCTCTTGGCTATCAGGTCGAGGCACAGACGATTCTGCTAGATCCGTCGATGCCTGACTTAGGCGAAAGTCGTTACGTGTCCTTGAAACTTTCTGGAGAACAGCGGCTGCGCGATTTGCTGGGGCATCTCTATGTTCTCTTACCGGTGCTTGACAATGATAAGCACTATTTCGTCGGAGAGGCGGAGGTAGAGAAGCTCCTTCAGAAAGGTGAAGGCTGGCTGGCCGGGCATCCCGAGCGCGACTTGATCGTGTCGCGTTACCTCAAGCATCGTCGACAACTGGCCAACGCAGCTTTGGCCCAACTGGTGGCGGAGGAGCCAGCGCTGGTGGAGGAAGTGGCTCAACGTGACGCCGAGGAAATCGCCTTAGAGGCGACATTGCCCGTTGATGATAAAGCTCCCAAAGAGAATCTGCACGACCGTCGTCTGGGCGCTGTTTTGGCCACGCTACGAGCTGAGGGGGCTCGAAAAGTGCTCGATCTTGGTTGCGGCGAAGGGAAGCTCTTAAGGCAGCTCTTGGAGGAGAACCAATTCACGGAGATTGTTGGTCTGGAGGTTTCTCATCGTTTGCTCGAAGGGGCGGAAAAACGCCTCAAG
>CAWUJC010000348.1:0-4012 GCA_963922355.1 uncultured bacterium
GCTCACCAAGTCATCCAAGTATTGCGGGGTAAAGGGGTCGAGGAACTCGGTGGCGGTGGGCAGGCCCAGTTCGGCCACGTCGACCAGCAACTGGCGCGCGAGGTGCAGGCCGCGATCCATATCGGTGCTGCCGTCGAGATTGGGGTCGTTGATCAGGCCCTTCCAGCCCACCGTGGTGCGCGGCTTCTCGAAGTACGTGCGCATGACGATGGAAAAGACGTCGGAAAGCTCGTGGCGGAGGGCGGCCAGGCGCTTGGCGTAGTCGTGTGCGCTGTCGATGTCGTGGATCGAGCACGGGCCAACCACGACGAGCATGCGCTCGTCTTTGCCGGTGAGGATATTCTGCACCGTCTTGCGCCCCGCGAGGACGGTGGCGTGTGCGTGCGCGCTGGCGGGCAGCTCATCTTTGAGCGTGCGCGGCGCCACGAGCGGGGTGAAACCCTCTATGTTGGTGTTGGTGGTTAAAGCCATGATCTTTCGATGGAAGCGAAAGCCTGTCAGCATTACGGATTCACCGCAACCTGTAAATGCTCCCCCCAATTAACGAGGGAAAAGCGACCTTTTTGCGGGTTAATGCCGGCGGGTCCGACGACGACGGCCGAGAGCTAAGGCCAGAGCGCTCAATGTTAAAAGGCCGATCGAAGCCGGCTCCGGCACAATGGAGAGGCTCAACGACGGGTTGGACACGACGTCAGCGGTGAGCACGTCATTGCTCGCCGAGATGCCAGTCATCGAAAAGGTACCGGTGGGCGTAATGACCAGATTCGTGAAGTCCCCGTTATCGCTTAAGTCGTCAAACTCCAGGCTGAAGTCCACTAGCGTCAGGTCCACGTCGGAGACCAACCCGATGTAGGCCGTACCGGAGCCGGATTCTGACGTGGTGGTGATGCCGTCAAAGAGATCGCCCGAGTAAGTGAAGCTCGCGGTCCGGCTGGTAGTGGAAAAGCCGCCGGTAGTCCAGAGCAGTTCCGGGAATGGCCCCTCGGTGGTAAGGGTTGGGTCGTCGGTAATGTCAAAGGTCCAGGAACCATCATCCAGGGAGACGTTGGCAATCACCGCGGCGAAGCTCGCGGAGACTCCCGCCAGCAAGAGGAAGATAAAAGCAAAGAGAGTGTTTTTCATGATGAAAAGCTTCGCAGAGAAGGTTTCTTGGTAAGCAAATACAGATACCACGTATGACCCTAAGATTCGAACATGAATTCTAGATGAAGCGGTGGGTGGTCCAGACTTGCTTTTAAGCGAACAACATTTATAGATAACATCATGTTCAATTTCGAGACATCCCAGCTCTGTTTACGGCCCGCTTGCGGCGCGCCGGAAGCTGTTCTGTAGTCGTTTGCGTTCTCGATAAGACACCATCTTTTTTCTTCTTCGGGTCGCCTCTGCGGCTGACCTGAACGGTGTCCGGACTTCTCCCTTCTGCACGTCGGCTGCGCTTTGTCGCGGTCTGCCGTGCCCACACTCCCCTCAACTTTGCTTGGGCAACACCATGAGTGCCACCACCTTAGACCCCTTATCAAACAATTCGATCAAGCTGCCCAGCGGTTTGTTGCGGAAGGCCCGGGCCTCTGACCAAGAGGGCGCCCGCGAGGTCTTGCGTGCCTTGGAACAGAGCGGACAAGACAGCAAGTTGACCCGCGATGATCGCCTCCAACTGGCCGAACTCCTTGAAACACTGGAACGCGAAACGAAGATCCTCGCCCGTGTCCGCGATGTTGACGTGCATGAGCGGGATGATTTTATTTCCCCTCGCGTCATTACCCGCATCTTCTGGTTTCGTCGGGCTTGGGGACGTGAATTACGCGATTTTCGTCGCACCAGCCACAATCCGTACGCCCAGTTGCGCGCTCTCGTCCGCCATCTGTTCGAGCGCTACCCCACGCCGCGTTTCCTGTTGAACTCCTTTATGGAGGTCAATTTCTACAGCGGGATTTACGTGGCGGTGGCGCGAGGTCGCAACATCCGCCAGATTGCGCGTTACCGTCCGCTCTTGACGAAGGGGCAGGCGCATCTCTTTCACACGATGAAGGATGTCGGCCTCTCCATTCGGCAGGCTGGCTTATTGGCGATGGCGCGTAGCCATGGCGTGGAAGAGTCCGTCGCCAAGGCGCTGATTCGGAACCGTCACGTCCAAGCCGGGCATTTCCCGTTCTGGAGCAGCTTCATGGAGTTCCTCAGTCGACAGGCGGAGGTTCGCCCGCGCGATATCGGAACGCTGTGCGATTATCTCAACCGCCACCGCGTCCTCCCGCCCGCCCGAGCCGGGCTGCCTCGCCGCCCGTTTTCCTTCAAAGGGCGCACCTTGGATTCCTTGTTGGCCCGCGCCGAAGATTGGCACCGGAAGTTGGCCCGGCTTAAGCGTTGCTTGAACCGGAGTTGGACTCCCTTTGCCGACTTCTGCCAGTTCCAGCGGGATGCGAACGGTTTCGGCTGGTCGATCCGCGAAATTCTGACCGAGCGCGAATTGCACATCGAAGGCAGCCGGATGGGACACTGCGTTTACGATTACCTGCGGGATTGCCTCAAGCGGGAATCGGGAATCTATACGTTGATCGAGTATTCGCCGGCTTATCCGGACGGCAAGCGTTGCCTGACCATTGAAGTCTGTAAGCGCAAGAACGCACGCTACCAGTATGAGGTGGAGCAGGCCCGTGGGAAGTTCAACCGCGACCCGACTCCGGAGGAGGACCGCGCCTTGCAGGCCTGGGCCAAGGCGAACGAAATCTTAGCCACGGACTACACGTGGTAAGAAAAAGCAGCATATACTTGACAGCATAAAGTATATGCTGCAAGGTATCGCCATGCCTCCGGTACTAGGAAAACGCGCCCTCGACGGAAACATCGAAACCTTCTTGCTCATGGCCCTCCGCCAGGGGCCAAGCTACGGCTACGAAATCGTGCAAGAAATTAACCGCCGTTCCCCGGAGCTGCTGAAACTAGGGGAAGGCACGGTCTACCCCGTTTTGCACCGGATGGAGGAGCGAGGCCTGCTTGCCACGGAATGGCGGACGGGCGAAACCAAGCGCCGCCGCAAGTACTACCGCCTGACCCAGGCTGGGAAAAAAGCCCTTGCTGAGAACCTCCAGCAATGGGAGGGCCTGCAGGCGGTGATGTCCGCTTTTCAAAACACCAACCAACAGCCGAAAGGAGCTTAGCGATGAACCGGGAACTGATTGACCTCTACATTGGGCGCGTGCTGCGTTTGGCCGAATTGCCGAAAGATCGCGAAGCTGAGGTGCGCGAGGAAATTTCGGGCCATCTGACGGAAACCGCGGAGAAGCTGATGAAGACCGGCCTCTATGCGAAAGATGCGACCTGGAAGGCAATCGAGCAATACGGCCATCCGCGCGTGGTGGGGAGCCGTCTGCGCCGACCCTGGCAGTGGGTGGACATCCGCCAGCACGGGACGGCACGCGGTTTTATCGCCATTGGGCCCAAAGCCGTGGGCGTCTTCGCCTTTGGCGGTTTTGCCGCTGGCATCTTTGCGGTAGGGGGTACCTCCATCGCTTTATTTGGCGTAGGTGGTTTTACGATCGGCCTTCTGCTGGCCTGGGGTGGGCTTGCCATTGGTGGAACCGCCTTCGGCGGCTTGGCGGCCGGCATTGCCGCAGGTGGCGGTGTCACGTTTGGCGTGGTGGCCTATGGAGGCAGTTGCTACGCGCTCTTGTCGCCGATCACGTCGAGCAGCGCCGCCATCCATAGCTACTACACCTTGGCCACGGCGCCGGAATGGTTGAAGAGTCTTCTGCCCTTGCTGGAAGTCCCCAGAATGATGGTTCGCCAAATGTGGATCATCATGCCGACCTTCCTTGCGTTGACGTTAGTCCCGTCCATAGCCATGACCGTGCTCTCGCGCCACCAGTCGAAACCTTCTACTGAGAACCCAGAGAATTGGCTGCTGGAATAAACCCATTAGCTCTTACCCGAAGAAAACGAACGAAGTATCATCATGAACCAGGAACTGATTGACCTCTACATTGGGCGCGTGCTGCGTTTGGCCGAATTGCCGAAA
>CAWUJC010000349.1:0-3991 GCA_963922355.1 uncultured bacterium
ATTAACGTCTGGCTCGCGATCGAAGCGCTTCACTTCCCGGTACGGGCCATGTAGCAGCTCGTGGTCGCCGCTGCTGAACAAATAAGCCTCGTGATCGCGCAGCACGAGCCAGTCCGGCCACAAATCTCGGATGAGCACTTCCCAGTTCTCCGTCTTGAGCTTGGCGCGCGCGGCGACCACTTCCGGCGAAGAAAGCCCCGGCCAATCCAACATCTTGAGCTGGGAGAAATACCCCACGTAGCCCAAGCACTCCACGTAGACCGTGTCTTGAGGCGAGGACGCGTTTTCGTTTAACCATAGGCCGATGTGCCGGCGCAGGCCGTCCTCAATCAGCACCTGCCGCCAATGCGTGTGATAAGCCCCCGCCACACTGAGCCCGGCCACGTAGACGACAAACGCAGCCACCGCCCCTTGCAACACCGGTGGAAGCCAAGCCTTAGGCTTGGCTTCAAGCACCCGCTGGAGCATTAACGCCAGGAGGAGCGTGGTGATCATCGTCGCCGGCGGAATGTACCAGGGGTACAGCGTGTTCATCACAAAACAGAAGTAGAGGTTGAGGATAAAGAGGCCAAAGGACAGCCCCCTCGCCCAACTGCTCGTCCGCGGCACCAGCCAATAAAAGGCCGCGAGCCAGCCCGCGATCTTGCTCACCCACAAGGCGGCCGGATGCCAACCGCCGAAGGAGACCGCCTCGGCTGGCGTGTACATGGCGTCAAAGGACAGCGAATGCGTCAGACTGATAAAAGGAAAGCGCAGCATGTCGATCACGCGATTGATGAACGGAGCCGCGTCGTTCATGCCGCCTTTGGCCGTGATCGTGTGCGGTACCGGCGAGCCGTAGAACCACCACGCCCAAAGGAACCAAGGCAGATAGAGCACGGTGGTGACCAAGCCGGCCAGAATCAAGCAGCGCAGCAGTTCCCAACGGGTGCTGATGCCCGCGTTGCGGAAACCGAACAACCACAAACCTGCACTGATCCCCGCAATGTAGACGCAGCCGTCCGGTCGCACCCACATGAGCAAGGCCCAAGCCGCACCCAATTGCCAAAAGTTGCGCCGATCCAGCTTCCAAAAACCGTGCAGCACCAGAATCACCGCCAGTACCAGCAATCCGGTTTCCATGCCGTTGGTGCTAAATTGCAGGGTTTTGCCATCTAAACAAAAAGCCCCCAGCAGGAGAACCATTGGCCAGAGAGAAAGCTTGAGCGCCATTCCCAGCCGGGCGAGCAGCACCGCCGTTGCCCCCAGGCACAGTGCGCTGACGATCCGAAACAACCACAGGACCAAATCATCCGCGTTGTTACCAACGGCCGCGCTCAGCCCCGCCGGAATGAGCACCCCCAGTGGCGAGGTGAAGGAATGCACGTACTCCCCAGGCGTGAAAACCAACCCGTGGCCTAGCGCGAGATTCTTGCTCGCGCGGAAAGTGATGTACCAATCCTCCCAAGCATTCTGCGTGTAGGCCGCCAAGGCGATGGCCAGGCCGAAGGTCACCACAAAGAGGGCCACGAGAAAGCGACTCGAAAGACGAAGCGGCGCCAAGGGAGAGGAATCCGTCATCCGCTTATACCACCCGACGCGCGCGCCGGGCACAAGCATCTTTCCGGCAGGGAGATTATCCCTTCGAAGCTAGCTCATCTTGCGGCGACGCCAGAGCCAAGCTCCCAAGCCAGCAAGTAGCAAGGACCCACCGCTTGGCTCGGGAACGGCCACTAAGCTCAAGACGCCACCACCAACGGTTTCCAAGAGGTTGTCGATCTGGTCCTGCGTCAGTCCCAAGAAGTTGATTTGATCAAAGTCGCCGACAAAGTTGGCAAACTCAATCAGCTCCAGCGTGTCGCCATCTTCCGGCACGTAACCATCGATAAAGGCGAAGGTAATGGTACCGTCCGCGTACAGGGTGCCGGCAATGTCGAGGAAGTCATAGTCACTCGGGTCGGTCCCACCAATCTCCAGGACGAGGTTCGTGTCTTCGCCCAAGACGACATCACCCGCAAAGGAGAGTGAACCGGGACTATTCCCCGGCAGCAAGTCGCCCAAAATTTCCACCGTCCCGGTGCCCAGGAAATTACCCGAACCGGACAGATCGCCGTAGATCTTGAGAGCCGCATCGTCGGCTACGGCGATGTCGCCGTCGTTCTGCAGATCACCAAAGATGCTGGTGATGCCGGTGTAGATCACCATCTCGCCATCCAATTGGTTTTCAAGAGTCTGCCCCTCAAAGTAAGAAGTTCCAAAGAACTGGAGACCATCATCCGTGTCGTTCTCCAGTTTATTGACTTGCAAGGCACCATCTTCCACAAGAATGACGCCACCGCGGGTGTTCTCTAGGGTATGTTTGAGCTCAAACGTACCGCCATTAATTTCGATCCGGCCCTCATTGTTACTGGTTTCGTAGATCGTATCATCGAGGAACCCAATCTTCTCGCCGGAACCAATGATGATTGTTCCCAGGTTTTCCAATTCCATATCAGCCGTGAATGAGCCTTTCAGTTCACCGCTCACCCCGTTCCTAAAACTCGGAATGACGCCGGATTCTATGATTTCCGTCCCGGAATCAATCTTGAGTTTTCCAAGGTTGAAGATGCCCCTGGCTTCGATCCGAGAGTTGTTTTGGATGAGGGCTTCTCCCCCATCCTGAATGATCAATGTTCTTTCCCCAAGCTCGAGGACACCGCCGTTAGCGTCGAGCTTCCCCCCACCTTCAACTTCCAAGTCGTTGTTCCCCAAATAAGCAAGGACTCTCTCCGAGCTAAAAGTTGCCCCATCAGCCACGGTCAGCGAGGTATCAACCGAATACACCGTATCGGTCACGGCAAGCTGCGAACCACTCCCCGTTACGAGTACCCCAAGGGCTTCACTGCTGTCGCGGAGTTGCTGAATCTTGGCTTGCCCACCACTGGTCACTTTCAAGAAGGCATCTCCATCCAAAAAGAAATCTGACGTGATCTCTAATCGCCCACCATCAGCGACAGTAACTTCCGTGTTCGTCCAACCTCCGGTCATCTTTAACTTGCTCCCGGCTCCCGAGACGATTACGTCACCCTCTTGGTAAACACCAATATTTCTGATCTCCATCATCGCTCCATTGCTGACCTGGAGCTTGGATCCCATTTGCATGGCTAATCCGGTATTCGTACTCGTGACCGTGGTGCCAGCACCATCGGCAATGAATCGCCCCTGATTCCCAATCGAACCCAAAGTACCATTCCCACTCGCCCCGCCGGAAAAAATGACTTCACCAAAACTACTGATGTTGAAATTTCCCTGGTAGGTAGTCGTAAACCCATCAAAAACGATACGCCCGGCATTCGCATAGGCCGTCCCCAAGACGTGGCCGCCACTCAGGTTCAACACGCCTTTCTCACCGCCTGGGAAAGCTTGCCCTCGGGCCTCGACCAAACTTTCGATGCCATTCCCGTTTAAGTTGATGGAGATGCGGTCCTCGGTCCGCAAATAGTCGAGCTGGATGCTTTGCTGCAGGCTAACTCCGTAGCTGTGGTTGAGATTAAATTCAACACCGGCATTCACCCCCGGCACCGTGCTCCCGGACCAATTGTTCGCGTCCTGCCAGCTTCCGCCGCTTGCGTTGATCCAGTTTTGCGTCCAACCAAAATTTGCCGAGCCCATGAAGGCTAAAATGACACCTGCAACCCACTGTAGCTTCATATTATCTCCTAGCGGAACCCACGCTAACAAGCCTCCGATAAGCGACAAGCTTGAACCCGGTGACACCCGAAAAAAGTTGTTACAACCACCTCTAATCCCGCACTGAATCCGGCACGTGGTGGAAGGCGATGCGAGTCGGCGCGGCGCCTTTCTGCACGGCTTCGAACGCCCCCGAGTAATAAACGGTGTTGCGGCCAAAGCGCTCGTTCAATTCATCCAGCGCGGCATTCAGGCGCTGCCGACGGGCCCCGTCCCAGCCAAAGAGCGACGGCGTCCAATTATCGGCGGTGGCCAAGTGGTGCAAGGTGACGGAGGCCTGAGT
>CAWUJC010000350.1:0-3985 GCA_963922355.1 uncultured bacterium
CCCCGTTGCTCGTGTTCTATGTGCTGGTGACCGGCAACCAACCGAGCGCAGTCCGCGCCTTGTGTATGGCCTTGCTTGTCATGCTGGCTTGGAAACTGGAGCGTCCGGTCTCGATCCTCAATCTGTGGTCACTCGCGGTTTTGGTCGTTCTAGGTTTTGATCCCCAACTTTTGGGCGATCTCGGCTTCCAGCTCTCCTTTGCCGTGGTGCTGGCCTTGATTTTGATCTCGCCTCCCATCTATCGCTGGCTAGTGGGCCCTTGGCAGATCGATCCCTTGATCCCGCGAGCGTTGGTGTCGCGTCCGCACCGTCAACTCGAGTCGACGGCCAAGTATGCCTGCGGTTTGGTGGCGGGGAGCACCGCGGCTTGGCTGGGCGCTTTGCCTTTCATGCTGATGGTCTTTCACCGCGTGTCCTGGATCGGTTTGCTCGCCAACTTGTGGGTGGTGCCGCTGGCCAGCTTGGTAGTGGTGATTGGAACCGTTTCGGTGGTGGCCTCCATGGTGGCGACGCCGCTGGCCGTGGCGGTGAACAGCGTGAATTGGGCGGTGGTGCGCCTGTTGATTGCTGGCGTCACCTGGCTCAATGCCGTCCCTGGGGCCTATCTTTATGTCGCGAGTCCGGAAGTGGAATCGCGGCCCGCGCAGCCCGAGTTGATCTGTGCCAGCGCCGGGTCTACAACGCTGGGCCTGCTTCGCCACGGCGATCGCACCTGGTTGATCAATACGGGCAATGACTTTGGCTGGCTGAAAGTGATGAATCCTTTGCGCCAGTATTATGGTGTCAACCACTTCACCGGCGCGTTTTTGACCGAACCCAGTGTTAGCCGCAACGGAGCGGTCGGCCTGCTGGTACGAGAGCGGCTGGTGCAGCGCTGGTTTCTTTCTGCCGGCCAACCAACACCGGCATTTGAGAAGCGTTGGCAGGCGGTGCGCCCCAAGGAAGAGCAGGCTGCGTTGGTTGGCCGACTCGTCGCGCCGGAGGAATTGGACTTGGGCGACGGCCTAACGCTTCGGGTCTTGTCCCCGAGGCCGGGGCAGACCTCTAGCCGGGTGGCGGACCGCGCGGCTGTGCTTCTGATTACCTACGACGGGCGTTCCGTGCTCTGGGCCTCGCGGATCGGTTTTGGCACCGAGCTAGAGATCATGCGAGCCGAACCCGAGCTACGGGCCGAAGTACTGATCCAAGGAACGCACGGGAGCGAGGTGAATCGAACGGGGGCCTGGCTCCAGCACTTCCAACCGCGAACGATTGTGCTGGCCGCGCCGTCCAATCGCTGGCGAAGCCGACAGCAGCTAGACCTGAGCGGTTTTGCCACAGGCCAGGATCCAGTCGTTTATCGGCAGCGGGAAACCGGCGCGGTGACGCTCCGCTGGACGGAGGAGGGGATCACCGCAGAGCCGTTTATTCAACCAGCACTTGATGCACCCACACCCCCAGGTAATGGGTCGCGAGCACCACCACCGCGGCAATGAGCAAGTGCTCGCCAATCACCCACCAGGGGCGAGCTCCTTGGACTTTTGCCACCCCGTAGCTCATCAGGGAAAGGACGATGGCTCCCCAGATCGCACTGGCCCACACCGCCGCTTGGAGGTCCAACAGCAGAACGGGGACAAGGAAGGTGGCTGCCGTGAGAAATTTGGAAAAGAACGTGGCGAGGGTGGCCGTCCAGATTTCGCGCTCGGTGTGGACGCCTTCCGCTTCTTCCGAGATGTGGATGCCCAGCGCGTCGCTCATCGCGTCGGCCACGGCAATGGTGAGCACGCCACCGATCACGGCCAGGCGACTTTCCGTCCCCGCCGCGAGACCCACGACCAAGCCCAGCGTGGTGATGATCCCCGAGGTGGTGCCAAAGAGCAGGCCAACCTGGAGCGAATGCTGGTCATCATGCGGTGCAGACATCGGACCGGTAACGGTAACGAGAGCTCGGAAAAGGTCAACGCGCAGATTGCATTTTCTCGATGATCTTACTCGTCTCGTCCCCTTCGGTTTTTCCATCTGAGAGCTTCAAGAGATAGTCAAAGATGTCCTGCATGCGCACCTGGACGTTGGCCCCCGCCTTCAAGTTGGGGATCGCTCGTGGATCGTTGAGCAGGATGCCGTTGATCTCCTCCCCGTCCCATTCCAGCACTTCCACCCACATCCATTCCCTTCCGCCGTCAGGGCCGTGGACCTTGAAGGGCGCTTTGACCAAGAGACTTTCGTTTGGTTTGAGCTTGGCTTGGAAGCGAGTACGCAAAGCCGGCAGTTTGGCCTGGGCAGCTTTGCTGGCGGCCTCCAATTCTTGATTGTGTTGAATGTAAGAGACCCTACCTTCTGAGCCAAACAAGTTGGTGAGGGCAGCTTCCAGGGCTTCAATTTCCCCGTTACCGAACTGAGGTGACGCCGTCAGGCGAATGATTCGATTCTCCGGATCACCCTCATCAGGCCCAACTTGCCAGAGCCAGAGATCCGTTTCTTTCTTCGCGTTGTCGTAGAAGGAGAAGCTATTCACTAACTCAGCGCTTTTGATTTCATCTGCGCGGAGGTTTAGCCGACCCTCTCTCATCAGCTGGGGAGATTCAAAGAGCTTTTGCGCCGCGAGAAAAACCAACTTTTCCGCCGCGCGCGAGCTATTGACCGGAATGTTTTCCAAAGAGATGTCCGGCAAGCCAAACTTCTTCATCCCCAAGGTGATGATACGGATGAGATCAGGGTTGCGGTAGCCGTGAGTTTCAATCTGCGGCACGACGTTGGGAGGCAACTTCGACGGTTGGAAGAGGCGCTGCTCATTCCAGGTTTTCGTACTAAAGAAGTCGCGGGTTTCCTCATCCCAAAGGTAACCGCCCGTGTTGGTAGCCAGATCAGAGGCCAAGCGGTTGATCTCAGAAATCCGTTGCACGCGCTTGGCCATGTCGGGCTCAACCATCCCAAACGTCATGACAAAGACTTCTTGAGAACCGGCGATAAGCTTCGCTTCCTTTTCCGTCACGGCGCTGTAGTTGAGCATCGGTGTTAGAACGGGATAGTCCTCAGCGACATCCTTCAAGAGGTCAGCGATGACGAGAACCTGCCCCTCTCCAACCTTCTGTCGTATGAGATAGTCCGGGTACTTGGCGGATAGTTCCTTCTGTAGCCAGGCCAAGGGATCAGTCTTGGGCCGTTCCGGGTAATAGACCGCTACCTGGTAATCGGTCCGTTCCTTCTCCAAGGAACCAGCCGGGACCAGCTTGGGAGGGGAGGAAGGCGGCGCCTCTTGCCCTTGGGAAACTAAGCACGTCGCGAGCACGCCTAGAAGGGCCAAGAACCAAACAAAACGAGAGCTGGATGAGAATAATGCGGGCATCACAAACCGGGGTTATCTGAAGCCTAATGAATTCATCTCGATCTGCAAGGAACGGGTCAGTCTATTTACCCATGGGCCTTTTCCAGCCATCTTTCCCCTTGTGAAATAGGGGGGCTGGAGTACGCTCGGGGCTCCATGTCTGTGACTGCTGACGACCGCATGCTTATTTTCACCGGCAACGCCAACCCCGCTTTGGCGAAGGAAATTTGCCGCCATCTCGATACGCCACTGGGCGACGCCACGGTGACGCCATTCCCCAACGGCGAGACCTTCGTCAAGATCAACCAGAACATCCGCGGTCGCGACGTTTTTATTGTCCAGCCCACCTGCCCGCCGACCAACCATAACTTGATGGAGCTGCTCATCATGATTGATGCCTGCCGACGGGCCAGCGCCAAGCGGATCACCGCCGTTGTGCCCTTTTACGGCTACGCCCGGCAGGATCGCAAGGACCAGCCTCGCGTGCCGATCACGGCCAAGCTGGTGGCCAATCTCATTACCTCGGCGGGTGCCACTCGTCTGCTCTGCATGGACCTCCACGCGCAGCAGATTCAGGGTTGCTTCGATATCCCGGTCGAGCATCTTTACGCCCTCCCGGTGATGAAGAAGTACCTGCAGACGCGCGGCATGGAGAACATGATGGTGGTCTCGCCCGACGTC
>CAWUJC010000351.1:0-3983 GCA_963922355.1 uncultured bacterium
CCGAGAGCTGCGCCGCGTTCGGCGACGATTCCGGCTTCGAGGCTGAAGGTGCCGAGCTGGCGGTCCTGCCAGACGGCGGTGTCGAGGGTGCCCTGTTGCATATATTTATCCTTCTTGAGCGGAATGCGTTTCAACGTCTCGCTCGTGCCATCCACGTGGAAGAGTTTGGTTTCGAGGAAGGTTGGCTGGGAGAACTTGCCGGTCGTAGCCCACTTCAGGGTGGCAGGTTCTTCCTGGAATTGGATTTGCGCCAAACTGGCGTCTGAGTCGGGCAGGGCGAGGCTGACTTCGGGACGAATTTCTTCCTGGATATCAATGGCTTTTCGGCCCGCATTTACCACGAGCGAATCGATCCAGACCTCGCCATCGACGTGCCAGCGGAGGAGGTGGAGGTTGGATGACGGTTTCGGTTTGAATTTCATCGTGACGGACTTCCACTCGTCGGAGTCGACTTGAAAGGTTCTCTCTTTGAGGACCTTGCCGTCCGCCACGACAGCGAACTGTCCCTTGCCTTTGCCCTTCACCATAAACTGCGCGGTGTGGGGACTCGTGCGGCGATGCACCGGGAAGAGCTCACCGTCAAAGCGCAACGAGCTGGTGCCGTCGTAGGCGGCATCCTCGCTTTTCTGGCTCACGGCATGAAGGGCGGGGGCACCACTCGGCCCCAGAGTATTGGGATCGGCCTCCAGCGTAATTTTACTGTCGGGGATGGAGCGCCAGATCATGGAAGTATCGGGCAAACCAAGGGGAAAGCGCGAGGTACGCACCAGATTGGTGGGGGGGCCGGCTTCCGCGTCGGTGATGGCTTCAATTTCCTCGAGCTTGATGTTGCGCAGATCGACGATGCCAACTTCCTCAAAGACAAACATCAGGATGCCGTCCGGGGTGGGAGTGTCCACGGCGACCAGCGCCTCAAATGGCTGGAAGGTGGTGCCCAGGTTAAAGCCTTCTCGCCAATAAGCTTTGTAAGGGCTGTCTTGCTGACGCAGCATGACTTCCATGCTCAACGGGCGGGGAGCCCGGGCTTCAAACGTCAGTTGGTAGAGCTTGCCCGGTGTGAGGGCAGGTGGGCGGGTAATCAGTTGCACGCGGCCGGACTTTAAACGCGTGCATTCCATGCGCAGGTGGGGGATGCCCTCAAACTCTTGTTGCGCATAGGTAACGTCCAAATCCGCCCAGCTGGAGTTGTCTTCCCAGCCTTTCGGGATGGGTTGCTGGTCGGTGCCAAGGGAGGGGTTGAGGTTGGCTAACTCTTTGGCAGAGAGAGAGGTAAGTGTGGCAGCTAAAAATAGGAAGCAGAGCGAGACAAGCCTTTGGGACACAGACATAACGTTAACATGACGAGCTTTGCCCATTTAGCGACGGATTCTTTGTGTTGCACGGAACCGTGACGGTGGAAGTTTCTCGCGTTCGATCCGTTCCACGGAACGGAAAAACCTCATCCTGCCGTGCGTCAACTTTGGATACAACCGGGGCATGGAGCAATGGACTCAAGTCATGGACTACAGCTTCCCCAGCGCTGGGTGGAGTGATTGTCATTCCACGTTTTGCCTCTCTTGGCCACGACCGGAAGAGCCCGGCCTGCAATGGCTGCAGTCGTTGCGCACGCACGGAGGAGCCGTGGTGACGGAGCAGCTGCTCACCTGGAACGTCAAGCTAGATGGCGAATCTACGCCCCTTCAACTACAGTCACGCCAGTTCTTTCCCGAACGCGTCGTGGAGGTACAAAAAGCGGGTTCCCTCGAGGTGGTCGCGACGTACAGTTGGTTGGAGTTTAATACGCTGCATGTTCAGCTGCTTCTCACGAATCAGGGGAGCACAAACGACGCGGTTGATTTGGCTTACACCTCGGCCAGCAAGTTGGAAGAGGCAGCAACACCAGAGGGACGGATTCCTTATGAGGCCGGGCGACGCGTGTACTACCGTCCACCCTTGGGCCAGATGGAAGGGGAGCCGGAAGGTTCTTGGCGCGCGGTGATTCAGTTCGAATCCGACCCCAAGGCCCCGCACCATCCAGGTGATCAACTTAACGCCCACGCCTATGCGGTCTACTTCCAGGCAGAGTTAGCACCCCACTCTTTTGCCTTGGCGGCGGGGGATTCGCAGCAACTTGATCTGGTGATGGCTTTTGGTCATGACTACGTGGGGCCTCGTCGGCGCTGGGAAAAGCATCGCCCGCACGCGCAGCAGTGGCAGGTGAGCCAAGCCACCGCAAGGTTAGAAAAACTGGAAGCCCAAGCCCCGGCCATTATTCCGGAGTTCGCGGAGCAACCCGATTTACAACGGCTCTATCAGCAGGCGCTCTTTGGCCTCAACAGCCTCTACATTCCCGGGGAAGGGGGCTTTGCCGGGACGAAGCGCATCCCGTGGACGTGTAAGCACGTGTTGGCCGGCGGTTTTTTCTGGGACACGGCATTTACCTCCGTCGCGGGGGCCTTGTTCCACCCGGCAGCCGCCATGGAGAGCATCGAAGCCTTTAGCGATCTGCCCAACGAGCGTGGCGCCATGCCAGCGAATTTGACGGATGGTCTGATCGGCGGTGAGGGGCAGAACCCGATCATGGCCTGGGGTGCTTGGAACATTTTTTGCCAGACGAAAGACGTCGACTGGCTGGGCCGCATCGTCCACAGCTTGGAGCAACACGTCGAGCACTGGTTCCTGCATTTCAGCCGCGCAAACGGCATGTGCTACATCTACAACAGTTTGTTGGGGAGCGACGATGATGCCCGCTACGACTTCTGCATGAAGGGGCTCTACAACCAACCGGTGTCGGGCGTGGATAGCCCAGACATTAACGCATTTCTGGTGATGGAGCTGAAGGCGCTCGCTCGTATGCATCAGGTGCTGGGAGACGCAGAACGTGCTCGCCAGATGGAAGAGCGAGCTGAACATCTGGCGCGGATGATCCCGGAGCACTTTTACTTTGCCGAGGAAAACGCTTTCCTCGACGTAGCCGAAGGCACGCGTGACATCATGAGCGGCGTTCTCACTCCCAGCCTGTTTCTCCCCTTGTGGGCAGAAGTCCCGCTGAAAACTTCGGACATCCAGGCCATGATCGAGACCCATATGCTCAATCCAGAGTCTTTCTACCGAGAGCATCCTTTTCCGAGTCTCGCTTACAACCACCCTGAGTATGATCCGGAAGGCTACTGGCGGGGGCGTATCTGGCCACACATGGTCTTTTGGATGTGCCAGATTCTCTGGATGCACGGTTACCAGGAGGAGGCGACGACTACGGCCCGGAACCTGTTGCGCATGATGCTTAAGACCCCGTGGATCTGTGAGAACTACAATTCTGAAACAGGAATCGGCTGGAGCGCCGAAACCCTGCGCGGTTGGCCCGGCTACAACTGGTGCTATGCCACGGTAATCCTTCTCCTGTCAGGGGCTTATCAACGCCCGCCTTTACCTGAGCTGGAACGGTAGCTTAGTACACACGCGCATGAAATGATGGCGTGTTCCGCTTTGCCGGTTATCTTATGAGAGGAACAAGAAGAGAGATCACGTTAGATCTCGGCAAGATGATGCCTTCTCGCAAGATTACCTCGTCCCGTGAGCTAGCGAAGTTAGCCGGCGTTTCTCACATGACGGTTTCCCGCGCTTTTCGTGGAACTGGAATCAGCGCCGCCGTGCGAGATCGGGTGTTGAGAATCGCGGAGGAAAACGGCTACCGCCCCAATCCCATTCATTTGTTACATGCCCAGGCCAAGCGGATAAAAGAGAACAGCAGGTCGCTCGGAACCATTGCCTTTGTCCAATTTTACTCGCCCCTCCAATCTTGGTCGGAGAAGCCACACTTGGCGGGCTACTTGCAAGGTATTCAGGAACAAGCGCGGGCCTCAGGCTTTGCGGTGGATGAGTTTCTCTTGGGTAAAGAAGGTTACACGCACACACGTTTGGCCAAAGTGTTGGAGAGTCGAGGGATTCAAGGGATTGTCTTTGGCCCTGCTCAGGGTTTTGTCCGGCGGGTTCATTTTGCCTGG
>CAWUJC010000352.1:0-3981 GCA_963922355.1 uncultured bacterium
CAAAATGAGGGTATTGTCGAATTGATGGGTCTCTTCAAGACAGTCAATGAGTTCGCCAATTTGCTTGTCGACCATTTCAATCATCCGAAAGTATCCCCAACGATATTTGCGCCACTTCGTATCATCCCAGTTTTGTACCGGGTAGGTTAATGGCATTTGTTTCTGATGGAGGCGAATCTCTGAAGGCTCGTCATTGGAGATTGCGGCGTTAGCTGGGAGTGGTGGCAAGGCGTCGTCTTCAGGAGGTGAGGATAAGGCGCCATTCCAGAGAGTATCGTCGTGTCCGTCTAGAATTCTTGCGTACTCGCAGATGTCATGGGGATTATGGAAGGAAGCGACAAGGAAAAATGGATCTGTGCGTGATTTGCTAAGGAACTCGCGGCACTTGGGGACAACCATGTCATCATTGTATGGACCGTCCTTACTCGATTTCACAATCGTTGAGAACCCGTGCCAATCCTTTTCCTCAGTTGAGATCGGGATGTGCCACTTTCCGAAGTAGCCAGTGTCGTAACCGGCTGATTTAATGGTTTTACCAATCGATTGTCCATGGACAGGTGGCTCGTTTCGATTGTAAGTCACGCTAGTCTCGTGAGGCATTAAGCCTGTGATCATGCTGCACCGAGAGGGAACGCAAATTGGATTTGAGCAATAGGCTTTTTCAAAGCGGACTCCTTTTGCGGCTAAGCGGTCCATATTTGGTGTGGCAACATCCGGGCAACCAGCACAAGACATGGCATCAGCAAACTGCTGATCGGTCATGATCCATAAGATATTAGGGTTGGAACTAGGCGTAGACTTCTTCGCTGGCGCGACTTGGCCAAACACATTTTGTGCTGAGGAACTCAATCCAACAGATGCCGCTAATCCAGAAATAAACGTTCTACGTTTCATGATAAGTTCGAAACTTAGAATTGTACCCTAACATGTATTGATAGACTGGCTCAGTGGTAGGGTTTGAATTCAATGTGCCCATCTAAGTAGAGTTCTGCTAAGTAATTCTGTATTTCGCCTCGTTGGGGGCTGCGATTGGGTGACCTTGAGGTGGCAGCCGTTTCGTACATGATTCGGACAGTGGTCAGGTCTGTGTTGGTCATTAAGAGCGTCCAGTTTGACTGTGCAATGGGTGTGTCAGGATCAGGATAACCGAACAGACTAATCGAACCGCCGTCCTGTGTGGTGGCAGTACGTGGAAGCATGTACGCTAATTTGCCTGATTTGCTGGATTGGTTTTCATACCAGGTGCGATAGTGCGAGGTCACCAGCCAATCAGGAATCGATCCGATCAGAGGTTCATCAGCTTGGAAATAGGGCCAAATGTGAGTGGCAAGATAGTTTGGACTACCCGTGTATTCCGGTACTTGGCCAACCCAAAGGGGACCTGGAAGTGACTTGTTCTCGGAAGCGTAGAGATTCAAAGCAACGCCATATCCTCTCAGCAGAGACATACTTTCAGCTCTTTTGGCCGAATAGAGCGAACTTTGGAGTCCAACTAGAACAAGCCCGGATAAGATTCCGACTACGGCTATTGTTACCATTAATTCCACCAATGTGAAGGCAGCAACAGAATGAGCCTTAGAATGCGCTTTCATCTGGTGGTAGCTAAACTGGTTCATTGTATCTAGGCAGACGTTCCTCATTGCAATTGAGAACAACTTACTTCCATTGCAGCTTTGGGCCAAAGCATGGAAAGGTTACACTGGAAACTGAACTTGGTTCAATTTGTAAGCTTCTCTTGGTGGAATCTTGTGTTATCTGCGATTCCTTTTCGTGTTGGAGCAACCACAGTTCAATGCCCACTTGATAGTTTGATTTCCGCTGAAATATCCGAGGTTTTTAGTTACCAGTGTATCCTATTCAGGAATTGATGAAATGGGTTGGAATAAATGACCATAACGGTGAGTTGAGCCCTCTCAGGGTTCAGTATATCCAACCCAATATAGCTAGTTACTCACCATGAAAAAACATCTCCTTACGTTTAGTCTCACCTGCGCCATGCTTCTCGGCATGACTTCCCTTTCTTCAGCTGCAACTTTGCTTGTATCTGCGGATTCAACCGTCTTTTCAGGCGATCCAAATAGCAACTTTGGATTGGATAACGCCGTTTTTGCCTTCGATGGTAACAATGATCCGAACAATATTTCTAAAGGCTATCTCAAGTTTGATGCTTCCAGCCTGACTGGTCAGGTTATTGATTCCATTAGTGGTTTGACGATGCGTTACACACTTTCGGTTAATCGTACTGGTAACTTCTTTTTCCTGGATGGAACGGGCGCTGACACGTGGGCTGAGACCGGCATTACCTGGAACAATGCTCCATTGAACAACACTTCAGATAACGACTTTTCTGCTGGGGCAGGGCAGACCCTGACCTCGTTAGGGAGTATTACAGGGAACGGTCAGTTTCAGCCCATTACGCTTACCTTTGGTGCATCCGAAGAAGCGGCATTGATTAACGCTCTCAATACCGGAGATCGGATCGCCACCATTGCCTTCAACCATACGGGTACAAATGGTTTTCAAATAAACAGTCTCCAAAGTGGTAATGGTTCCTTTTTGACCTACACAGCTATCCCCGAGCCTACAAGTGCTGCTCTACTCTTAGCGGCAGGGCTTACTCTCTGCATCCGGCGTCGTAGGTGCTCTTGAGTTGAGAAAAGAAGCACTTTTTGGGTGAGTGCTCCCTCTCTAGAATTTTACATCCTAGGGAGGGAGAATACTTTATCTGGATGAAGACGACCTATTTATTTTTCTGTCTTATAGCAGGTGGGCTGGTGTTCAGTCTGCGCGCAAACGCAGAGATACTAGAGGCAGTCGAAGATGCGACGATTAGACTCAACAACCCCGATATTAACTACGGGGATGAAACAGAGATCCATGCCGCCAATTTTGAGGGCAAAAAAAGCCTCGTCTATTTGAAATTTGATGCTTCCAAACTGAATGGAAAGGTAACTTCAGTTGAGGGGATTGAAGCTTATGCGCTACCCCAAAGGCGTCCTCGAAACTCGCAGGTTTTTTTGCTCTTGGACGAGAAAAATGGTAGTTCCTGGACGGAAGACTCCATAAATTGGGACAACGCGCCGGGTAACAATCTTAGTGATCAGCGTCTCGTGAAAGGCGAAGGGCTGCTTTTGGGGCACCTTGAGAAAGCGGCAACGGATGTTGCAAGTTCCGTGGATATAAGCTGGTCAGAAGAAGATGCTGATTCCGCCAAAGAAGCCTTAATTGGCGCTTTAAATCAAGGTGACCGCGTTGTCACTCTTGTTCTTGTTCGACCGAGCGATCGTGAAGCGGTGTACACTTCCAAAGAAAATGCCGCCCCCGCTGCACATCCCGTTCGAATATTGGTCGAAACCTCGGAGTAAAAATTTGGCGTTGAGACTAGTCATTTCGGTTTGTTTGCTATTGTTTTTTGTCACTGGCAACATACATGCAGTAGACGATATCCCGCCGTCTCATATTTCCGCGAAGCAGCTGGATCGGGCCATTCCCAATGATCTCCAACATCCCTACCTCTATTTCAATGCCGATGGTTTGACGGCAATTCGCCAGAGGATCGAAACCGATCGCGTGAGCGCTGCGATTTACAAGAAGATTAAAGATCAGGCAGATACGCTCATGGTGCTGCCAAAGGCTCCGCGACGGCCCGATCTCATCGGTTTGGCCTTCGTCTATCAGATGACGGGAGCAAGACCCTATGCCCAGAAAGCTTTTGAACTAGCGGCGCGAGGGTTTGGTAAACCGAAAGGTGACTTTTACAACCTAGATTCCAGTCGCGCCTGTCGTAGTTTGGCGATTCTCTACGACTGGCTCTACCCGGGCCTTGATGATGAGCAGAGAGCTGTCTTCAAGGCCGAGCTAATGGGGTATCTTATCCAAATAAGAGGTAAGTACGCCCAGACTTGGTGGACTCATGCCTACCGAACCAACTGGAATGCCGTCTGTCACAGCTCGGCGGGAGTCGCAGCGATCGCTTTGTTA
>CAWUJC010000353.1:0-3975 GCA_963922355.1 uncultured bacterium
CCGCGCCACATGCGACGGGCAGCGGCTTCGAGCGGTTCTCCGGGTTCGCCAAAATCGTATGCTCGCTCGCGAAAGTACTGCCAGATTTCCCGAAAGTGCGACGGACGGTGCGTGGGCTCGAGATCCCAAGTTTCGGGCAGGTCAAGATCCTCCGGGTAAAGATCCCAGAACCGCTGCTGCGGGAAGAGCGGATGATGCGGCTTCTGAAACGCCACCTGCAGGCAGAACGGTTTCTCCTTCTCGCGGGAGATAAAGTCCATGGCTGCTTGGGCCGACCTGTATTCCTGAGTCTCCTCGTAAGGCAGTTCGGAAACCATCGCATCGAGCGGGATCGAAGCTTTTCCGTAGTGCTCCAAGTTATGCCAACTATCTTCCAAATGGCGCAGCCCCTTGGCCTCCAACCCGCGAAGGAAGGCCGAATCGCCCACGGTACCGTCGGGGTGATCATAGGTATCGCCAAACTCATCCACGTCATCCGCGATCCAGTTACGCGGTTGGTTCGGCAGATGCAGCTTACCGTAGGCCGCGGTGCGATATCCGGCTTCGCGGAAATGGCGGAACACATTGGGCAAACCAAAATTGGACGGTCCGCTTAAGCCATAGGTCCCGTGGTTGTGACAATACTGGCCCGAAAGAATGCTGACCCGGCTGGGCGTACAGATCGGATTCTGGCAATAGGCGTGATCAAAGCGCAGGCCCGTGGCCGCCAGCCGATCCAGGTTGGGCGTGATCGCCTGAGCATGGCCCGCCGCACCAATCAACCCCGCGTGGTGCTGATCGGCAATAAGATGAAGCACGTTGAGCGGCATAACTTAAACGGCCCCGAGTGGCGGCACGCTGGTCTCGCCCAGCCGGAGGTCCATCGGCGCGACGTACGTCGGCACCTTGGCTTTCGGGTCCTCAATTTTCTTCACCAGCATGTTGGCCAAGTGCAACCCCATGCGGTCAAAGTACTCAATCGCGTAGGTGATGCGGTAACCACTGTCCCAGCAATCGTAGGCCGTACCGATCGTGGCCAGAGAGCATTGCTGCGGCACCTGGAGACCCAGCTGCAGCGCGGTCGTGGCAAGACACTTCGCGGTTTTCTGATCGTAGCAAATCCAAGCCGTGGGCCGCTCTTGTTCCGGCTGACTCATCCAGTGGCGAAACATCGGCATGTTATCAATGGCCAAGGCACTAGAGGTAAAATAGACCCGCGGCGCGAAGCCCGCCTCTTCCATCGCCGCCTCGTAACCGGCGCGTCGATCCGCCACGCTATAGTGGTCGGGATGGCCTTGCCGAGTATCGGAACCGCAGACAAAGGCAATGCGCTGATGCCCCAGGCGAAGGAAATTTTCCGCCAGAGCTCGCCCCCCGCCCATGTTGTCTGGCCGCACGGAGTCGAACCGGTGCTTCTGGTTGTACCAAACGTAAGGGAAGCGACTGTCTTTCAACTGCCGCAAGAGCGGGTTCGGCCCCGGGTAGTTGTAGCAGAAGACAAAGCCGTCACATTGCCACTCCCGTTGAATGCGGAGCATGAAATCCTTTTCCTGAAAGCGCTCCTCCTCAATCTGCGCCTTGCCCACGCGGATGCCGTGCTCGTTCATCACGCTGACGAAGAATTTCTCGGCAATGTGCGGGAATTGCGATTCCCACTGCTTCGTCCCCTTCACAATGAAGACGTTGTTAAAGCGCTTGGTGCGCATGGTCTGCGCATAGCTGCTCGGGACGTAATGGTGCTCCCGCGCCGCTTCCTCCACTCGCGCGACCGTCGCCTTGGCGTAACGGTGCGGACGCTGATTCAAGATGAGGCTCACCGCGGTGGGAGAGGTCCCCGTCAAAGCGGCTAGTTCACGAATGCTGACTCCCATGGAAGTCCTCATCCTGCCATTGAAGCTTTTTTTATTCATCACAAAAAAAGCCCCGCACCGGGCGGGGCTTTTCAGAGGTTACCTCATACCTCTCTCATTCAACTCAAACTCATCCTGACTTGCGGCGGCTCCGCGAGCGGAAGGCCAGCAGCGTCCCGGCACCAATCAAGAGGGCAGCGCTGGTCGGCTCAGGAATCAGCACGACGTCCTCCAGGCTCGCCCCCGTACCGTACGCCAAACGAAATTCATCATATTCGTAGGTTCCGCCCGCCGTTGACTGGATCCCCACCGAAGAAACCGAGGCAAAGGTTCCGCCCGACAGGCTGCTTTCCAGGAAGGTAAAGCTCTGCGTGGCTGAGCCCGCCACATCCGTTAAATCAGTCGGATCAAAGTACATGGTCAAGCCGTCTGATGCTCCGGTACCCACGGTGTAAGCTCCGACGATGAACGTGGTGGTGGAAAGATCCAAACCCGTGGAGGTGAAGACGGTTTCAATCCCGCTCCCAATCGGATCGATGTTCACCCCAATCTGACCTGAACCGTTGTTGTACACGCGCACGCGCTCGTTGCCGATGTTCTGTTGGCCCAGAATGAAGATATCGTTGTTCAAGTTGTTCGCGGAGGCGCGGTAGAGCAGACTGAAGAAGAAGGTCGTCCCCGACTGATCACTGGAAGCGAATTGACGCTGGAGAGAACCAAACCCAGGAGGGTTGCCGGTAATTTTATTGGCTTGGCCTGCCGTGGTCACCAAGGAGATCGCGTTGTTGTCCGTATAGTCCAACCCGCCCAACACCGTCTCGTAGGAGCCGACAGCTCCGTTCCAAGCATTGTTCCAGCCGGAGCCGCCGTTCGCTCCGTTGACGTCGCCGCCGTTGGAGTAATCGCCCGGCACGGAGAAGCCTTCATAGGCGAGAGTTTGCGCGTGAGCCGTGACTCCCGCCAAAAGGGCAGTGGAAAGCACGGTGAGAATTAGTTTTTTCATGGTGAGAGTATCCTTTTCGATTGAGGTTGCGAGCTTAGTAATAACGATTTCTCAAAAAGGGTCAAGGTCTTTTGTAAAAAGGTTTTTGCAAAACGGCTAGTTTATCTTTCGTAAACCCGTTTTCCGGCTTCCTTTATTGATTCACGCTGAACTCGGTGACCCTTGGATCCAGATTCACATCGCTGAGTTCATTCCCGTCGAAGCCAACCTTCTCGGTATAAAAGCCCACGCCATTGATGTCCGTCAACTCCTTGCCCTCGACGGCCTCTGCATCGTCTCCCAGAAAGCGGAGATTGCGCCCCGTCATCGCCTGACGGTAGGGCAACCACTTGGCCTGGGCCGCATCGCTGAGCGAAAAGCTGGTGCCTTCGGTCGTTTCGGCAGAAACATAAAACTCCTCGCCGGAGCGAACCAAGAAGCGCAGCTCCGAGCCCCCCGCGTTGGCCAACTCCATACTGAAGGCGGTGCTATCGGTTAAGGCGATCGCCTTGCCCCCGTTGGCAAAACCCGGCTGGGTGAAGAGCACCCAAGCGGCGTAGGCCATGTTCTCCGTCACTCCAAACTCTTTGCCCACGGGCCAGAGGCGCAGATCGCTCTTGGTAAAACCCAAGACGCCCTGGCGTGGCGCTTCCTTTTCACTGCCCAAGTGAGCCACGCCAATGCGGGCTTCCAACGTCGGCCCCTTGACCGTTGCGTTTTCCTCGGTCAGGTATTCTGAGCTATCTGGCGTACTAAACACCGCCCCGCGTGACATATCGCTGCTATCTTGGTCACCGTCAAAATCGGCCGCCCCGTTCCCGAGCCCTTGCTCATACTTGGCGTTGGTAAAGGAGGTGGCATAGGGGAACTCCAACTGCACAACGGTTTCCGCCCCAAGGGGCCCGGCGAGGACCAGAGCCAAGGCTCCAGCCAGGTAAGCGTGAGGTTGCATACTCATAAGATCGTTCTTCTTGCGGTGAGATCAACTTGGGCGATTTTTCCTGATGAAGTGGCGAGGGCGGGACGAAAAATTCCTCGACGAAGTGAGAGTGTCGCCGTATCGTAAAAACGATTTTACCATGATTGCCACTCTCGCCAAGTTCAAAGTACAACCATCCACCTTCGCCACCACCTGCGCTCTTGTCCTCGCTACTTGCTGGCTTA
>CAWUJC010000354.1:0-3965 GCA_963922355.1 uncultured bacterium
AAAAACTGGGCCGCCCGGGCGAAGCGCTGGCGCTCTACCTGGAAGTGGCGCAGAACGGCCTGAGCCCCGACCAAACCACCGCCTTGACCGCCTCCGCCGAAGAAGGCGAAGCCACCACAACGACCGAAGCGGAGACCTCCCTCGACCTCCCAGAAATTGCCGGCGAAACGGAAATCCTCTGGCGAACCAAGGCTGGCCTGGAAGCTGGCCGCTTGCTGGAAGCGCGAGAAGACTGGCGCGGCGCGCTCCGCGTCTACCGCCAAGTTGAAGCCCTCGGTGGCCCCGGTGCTTCGCAGCTCAAGGCCCTGATCAACCGCATCCGCCGCGAGCAATACCTATTTGAATAGCCAACATGACGTTGCAGCCAATTTATCCAAAGGCGACGTCTGCCATAGTCAGAGAAGTCAGAGAAGCCAGAGAAGCGATTCATTAGCTTTGCTTCCACCCACCCAGCAGATTTGTCACAGTGCGTGACTCATCTAGACTTGCCGCCTGAGCCACGATCCATATGGTCGTATTTGTGAAGTTGCGGAAGCTCAGCACTCGGTTGGCTCGCCTGCGTTCGGCCCTTGGCCTACTCGCCCTACTAGCCGCCTTTACCACCCCCGCCGCTGCCGAAATCACCGTGACGGGTTCTTATGATCCGGAAGAATCCTTCTGGACGAATGGAGGTGGGGACACGAGAGGTACGATTGGGAATGGCAGTCTTTCCGTCACCAATGGAAGCAGCTTAAGCCTGAGAGAGTTTACGGTTGGGCCAAGAGCTTCCATAAGTTCAAGCGGTTCCTTCACGATCAGTTCAGGGGGCCAACTCACCGTCGCGGGAAGGGTCGATCTTGGTCGAGACCGCAACAGCTATTCGACGGGCCTCGTGACGGGACTCGGCACTCGAGTCTCCATCGGAGGAAGGCGGCCAACTGACCGTATTTGGGTGGGGCAGGATGGCCTCGGGCGACTCACCATTGCTGATCAGGCGGTTGTCGATGTGACAGGTTCAGCTCTTTTTTCTTATGGAGGTGGCATCGTTAGCAGACCCGCAAACGGTGATTTGATCCTGGATCAAGGAACGTTGAACGCTCACTCCCTTTATTTGCGCCCCCAAAATTTGTTTGGACAGGGAACGATCAACGCGACCGGATTGGTTCGCGATGGCTGGGATGACTACGTGATCGATTTTCATACGCGCGACAGCAACCACGCTCGCACCATGGTAACGGATAACGGAAGAAATGTTGAGATCAACATCAATGCTGACGGGACGGGAACAACCGGCGTCAAGAACGTCCTCATCCGCAATGGAGCCAAGGTTGCCCATCGGGAAGCCCGCATCGGCTACCCGGAGCACCCAGTCACAGGATCAAGGCGCACTCCAGCTGAGTACATCGTCACGGGGACCGGCACTGAATGGACGATCAACACGGGCGCTATTAACTTTGGCGGTCTGAAGATTGGAGACGAAGTCAGTGGTATTCTCCGGATTGAAGACGGCGGCACCGTTAACAGCATTGATGCTTATTTGGGATTACGTGGACCGAGTGGCTATGCCTACGTCACGGGGCCGGGATCCAACTGGAATAATACCAATGAACTTTCTATCGGCGGGTACGACAGCAAGTTGCACATCAGCAACCAAGGCAAAGTAACAACGGATGCCGGCGGAGTCTCTACTGGCGATCTGACGGTCGCGGGCCCGGGGTCTTCCTGGAATAGCAATACGTTCCGCGTCGGAGAGAGAGGCCACCTTCATGTTGCCGCTGGCGGGCAAGTCAACGTCGCCGATAACATCTTCATCGCTTCCCGTGACGACAACATTGGCTCGGCCAACGTTTACGTCTCCAATGACGGCATGATCAACGCCGGGACCGACGGCACGGGTGATTTTGAGAACAATGGTACCGTCCGGCTCTTTGCCGGGGTGGGGTTGGCCGCCGGGACCTACACGCCAATTACCGTGGGCGCGGATGAGGGCGAGTTCACCGGCACGGGCACCTACGACGCGATTGGCGGTGTCTGGAACGACGCCGCGCACACCTTCACGGTCGGCTCGGTCCTGGACGGCAACGGCGGCATCGTGGGTGAAGACCTCTCCGGCCAGCGCTACGGCTTCTCTTTCGATGGCGGGCCCGACTCGCTCGTGGTCAGCTTTGCCGACGACGCGGGCGTGGCCAGCTTCGATGCTACATTGCTCGACCTGCGCCTCATCCAGGGCGAACGCACCCGCGGCATCATCGACTTTACCACCGATCTGGCCGACGGCACTGACGTCCTCCTCTCCTACTTTGTCGGCGATTCCTTTATCGAGGAGTACGCCTCCTTCTGGCACACCGAGGACGGGCTGACCTGGACGGCCTTCACGCCTGAGACCTGGGTCTACGCCGATGGCTGGCTCTCCTTCCTCGTCGATGAGTTCTCCGGCTACGCCGTCACCGTGCCCGAGCCCACCACCGGCTCGCTCCTTCTCGGGGTCGGTGCCGTCTGGCTTCTCCGGAGGAGGAAGCGCTGAGACTAAGACTGATGTCTCTAGCGCAAAATTACAGCGTCCGCTGTTTCTTCGTGAGCATCCTCCTCACGATCTATTTTCTAGTCTTCTACCGGCCAGATTCTTTTCTCTATTTCTTCCCACCCCTTGCGGTTTACCTCTGGTTTTTCAGTATTGATATCACTCTAAATATAAGTGGCGAAGTTCAGAACCGATTTGTCCTGGGTATAAGTGTGCTCCGCCAATTACTCCTACTAGGATTTCTCTACAGCTGTTTCGTCCAGCAAACAGAGCACACGCTTCTGCTCCTTCTTTTGGTCATCCTATCCTTTGCCCTCCAACTTTTCATTCTCCTGTTCAGCCCAAAGGGACGCTGAAGCGAGCGGCGACAACAAGTTATCGCCCTTCGATGGCTTGGCAGCGCCTCACCCGGTAGCCGCCGACGTCTCGGCGGCGGAAACGCGCAAGAAAGACGCCATACGCCCCGTCGTTGAGGACAACGACGGCTACCAGCGCAAGCTCTTCCAATACTAATTATTCTTTCCAAAGACTCCGTCTCGATTTGCGGCGGCAGAGGACTGCCGCCCTCCGCGATTTATGAGCCTCTGCCAGCCCTGCGCCTCTGTGTGAGAGCCATCTGGATCCAACGTCACATTGATCACGCCACCAAAAACCTTTTCTCCGCCTTGCCAAATGGGCTCGTTCGCGTTGAATAGCGGGTACCATGAGTACCGATTCCCGCATTTTTGCCGGCGTAGACGTCGGCACCGGCAGTGCCCGCGTAGGCCTGTTCGACGCCACCGGAAAACTCCTCGCGCACGCCAAGCGCGACATCACCATGTGGAAGCCGCAGCCGGACTTCGTCCAGCAGTCCAGCGGCAACATTTGGGACGCCATCTGCGCTTGCATGGGCGAGGCGCTCGCGGCAGGCAAGATCGAGCCGAGCCAAGTCGCGGGTCTGGGCTTCGACGCCACCTGCTCGCTCGTCGCGCTGGATGCTGACTTCAACCCCGTCAGCGTCAGCCCAGACAACGCGCCGGAGCAAGACACCATCGTCTGGATGGACCACCGGGCCATCCCCGAAGCCAACGAAATCAACGCCAAGGGCCACCGCGTGCTCAAGTACGTGGGCGACACCATTAGCCCGGAAATGGAGACGCCCAAGCTCCTCTGGCTGAAGCGCCATCACCCGGAGGCCTGGGCCAAGGCCAAGCACTTCTTTGATCTGCCCGACTTCCTCACCTGGCGCGCGACCGGCGCGACCTCACGCTCCGTCTGCTCCACTGCCTGTAAGTGGACGTACCTGGGCCACGAGGAAGAAGGCTGGGACAAGTCCTACTTCGAGACCATCGGCCTGGAAGACTTGGCGGCCGAAGGCTTCGAGCGCATCGGCACCGAAGTGAAACCGCTGGGCGGCTCCGTTGGGTCAGGCCTTTCCGCAGAGGCGGCGCAGGAACTCGGCCTCCAGCCCGGCACGGCGGTGGGC
>CAWUJC010000355.1:0-3964 GCA_963922355.1 uncultured bacterium
GTAAACAGCGATCTATTAGGTGCAGCGTCACGCTGCTACTTGGCGATGCCGAGGTAGACGACGTATTCCTTGAGCTGGCGACCGTGCTCCGAGGTGGTGAATTCGCCGACTTTCTGCCAACGGGCAAAGCGCTGGCCCAGGGCGACGTGGCCATGGTCGGTCTGGTCGGTGACGAAGAGGACCTTGTCGCCCGGCTTGGTCTCGAGCTGAGGAAAGAAGCTGTACTGGTTCTCGATCTTCTCGCTCGGGATGATGTAGGCGGCGGGGCGGCCCTTGGGGTACCATTGGAGGAGGGCGGCCGTCTGGTAGCGCCCGCCTAATAAGTGATCGGGCTGGTAGACGTCGCGGAAGTTGTCCACGTGCTGGCCGAAGCTTTCCCAGCCGCGGGCGCGGTCGAGGGGGTCACTGCCGCGAGGTAGGTTGAGCCATTTGGTTTCGTGCAGCACGGCAGTCATGAGAAAAGAACTCAGGACGGCCGGAAGGACGAGAAAGAGCCACGCCCGGTTCAGGCGGACTTTCATCAGCCAATACGCCACGGCCAGCGGCAGTGCGCCGAGGTAACTCGGGACGGGCCAGTTGGCTTCGCCCGCATCGCGGAAGGCCAGGCCGGCATAAAGGAGAAAGACCGGGGCCCAGAGGCAGAGGAGGTAACGATCGGCGTTATTCTTTTGGCGGCGGAAAATCGTGGCTGCCACGGCGAGGATGATGAGCAAGAAGACGAGCGGAGAGAGGACCAGCGCCTGCTGCTCGAAGAACTGCTGGAACTCGCTCCATCGTGGGCCGACCGCTTCGTCCAGACGGCCACGTTCTTTGAGATGCGTGACGGTGATCCAGCCGTTCATGTGGTTCCAATACAGAACGGGCGTTGTGCAGAGAATAAACACCGCAAAGGCCCAGAGGGCTTTGGGGTTCACCCAATGGCGGCGGTGTTCGGGCGACCAAATGAGGAAGAGGAGGAAAGAAACAACCTCGAGTGCGTTGGTATATTTACAGAGGAAGCCGGCGCCAACCGCAAAGCCAAGGAGCCCCCATTGCCAACGCGTGTTTTGCTCCATCGCGTCAAAAAAGATGTTGGCCGACCAGATCCAGAAAAAGACGCTCAGGGGATCGATCGTCATCAGCACCGAGCCGACGGCAAAGATGGGAATAATCGCCGCTACCGCCACGGTCCAGAAGCCGACCCGCTCGCCATAAAAGCGGGAAGCCAGGAGAAAGAGCTGCCAGCCGGTCCCGGCGCTGAGCAGGACGGCCACCCAGCGCAGGCCGAAGACGTTATCGCCGAAGGTCCAGGTGCCGAAGGCGATGGTCCAAGCCACTCCGGGGCCTTTGCTGTAGTAGCTGGCGTCGAGGTTCTGCGCCCATTGAAAGTAGTAGGCCTCGTCCGGGATGACGTCCAAGTACCCGCAGTAAAGGAGCCGAAAGACGGTCAACCCAAGAATCAACCACACCGTCGCCCACCACCAGGCAGGTTCGCTACGCTGGGTGCTGGCATACGGCACAGGGAGGGAGGGGGAGGTCAGGGCCATGGGGGTCTTGTGCTAATCCACGCGCAGCAGCGAGGGGTGATCCGCCGCGAGTTGAGGCGCGAAGCGCGCAGCATAGCGCCGCCAGAGGGCTTCCGCCAAGAGGAGAAAGAGCAAACTCGAGACCACGGCGGCGATCGCCCCGGCCACGACGTCGCTCGGGTAGTGCATCCCGAGGTAGACGCGGGAGTAGCCCATCAGCAAGCACCAGAGCCAGACCGCCCAAGTGCCCCAGAAGCGCCAGCCCAGGAGGGTGGTGATCACGGTGGCCACCGCCACGTTATCAAAGGTATGGCCGCTGAAGAAGGAGCGCCCGCGGACGTCTTTTTCCGGTTCTTGGATGACCTCGACGCCGGACAGGGTGACGTGCCGCACGCCGACCAGGGCTTGGTAGGGGCGGGGGCGTTCGGCGATCAGTTTCGTGACACGGACCACCAGGACGTCGGTAATCACGACACAGAGGAGCGACAGCACGATCAGGCTTCGGACACGGAAGCGGCCCCAGATCATCCCGGCCAGAGCGAGCAAGGCCAACGGGCCAATCAGGATTTTTTCGCTACTGATGAGGGCAAAGAGGAAGTCCGCCACCGGGCTATGCCAGGTACCGTTGATTTCACGGACTAGGGCGACATCAGGAGCGGGTGGGGGTGTCCAAAAATTGGCCAGCCAGGGGAGGGAGGAGAGGAAGTCGGGGAGCACTGGCACTGAAAATGCACTTTTTACCGGGACAAAATCAACCCCAAGATGGGATTTTCCGTTTAGATGTGTAAATTCTCTTGCATTCGTTAACCTTTCTACGCTAAACCCTTGATATGATGAAATTGGCTCAGGACTCATTCTCCAAGCTGCCCGGCGCGATGCTGCTGGTAGCCCTGCTGGTTACCCTGGCAGGTTGCGGCACCATCAAAACCGCCCCGAACAAGAGCTCTGTGGCCCAGCTCAACCCGAATCCGCCGGTGATTGTCGTGGCCCCTTTCGATACCAAGACCGGTAAATGGTTGGTCGGTAATGACCGCCACGGCACGGAAATTAAGCAATTTAAGGAAGATTTTCAGGTCAAGTTCCAGACCATCCTGGTCGAGCGCCTGATGAAGATCGCCCCGACCAAGAAAAAGTGGGTCAACGATCAGCCGAACGAAGGTTGGCTGGTGGAAGGCGACTTCATCACCGTCTACCAGGGTAGCCGCTTTCTCCGCACTGCGGTGGGCTTTGGCGCGGGTGAGACCACGCTGCAGACCCGCGTGTATGTGTACGATTTGAGCAAGTCGAAGACGGAATACATCCTGAGCTTCGACACTGGCGTGCCGGAAACTCCGGATGGCACCGGCGACGGGAGCGGTCAAGTTCCGGGTGCTGCCATCGGCAATGTTTACGGTGCTGGGACCAATTTCGGCGCTGGCCTTACGCTGGACGCCACCCGCACGGCGCGCGAGATTCGCGACATCTTGATGACCTACAAATAAGGTCGCGCCTTTCCCCATTTCTTCTCCCTGTTGTCATCAAAAAGCGGTCCGGTTTCGGGCCGCTTTTTTTGTGGGTCGTAGTTGATGGCAAACTCTTCTTTAGCGCGATCCAAGAAGGCAAAACGTGGGCAGCGTCACGCTGCTTAGCGTCGGAAGAAGACGAGGATGACCACCCCGCCGGCGATCAGCGAGATTCCGGCCCAGGTGGGGATTTCGTAACGCTTTTGCACATCGGCGCTGGCTTGCAGCGGGCCGAGCTTGAGGACCTCTTCCTTCTCGGTGTAATTGAAGCCTTTGTAGACGAGAGCAAACACGCCCGCGGCGATGAGGAGAACAGCGACGATGACCTTCAGGTTCATGCGGCTACCTAAGCACTCTGGCCGAACACCGTCAATGTCGAGACACCCAGCTGGTAGCCTGCCTTGGGTTGTGAGAAATGCAGGCGAATCTGCGTGGCTGTCACCGTCGGGAACTGGTGGAACGTAATGAGCCGGTCTACGGCGTTGGCGCTCTCATCGAGCAAGGGCTGCCAGTTCTTTTCCGTGTCTTGATACTCCAGGCGATAGACCACCGGTTCTGGTGTGATGTTGTCCTCGTAATTCAAGCCAGCTTCGGCCCAAATGAGGCGCAGGGCAGAAATGGTGTAGGTACCTTGGAAGTTGATTTCCAACCACTCCGCTTGACCGGGGTCGCCCGCCGCGGGCTGCCACCAGGTCAGAGTGCTGGGGTCCACCGCGTAGATGGCGTTGCGGCCCGGTGAATGGCTGGAGGCTTTGGTCGGCTTATGGAAGGTGATGGGGAGAAGACCCGCGTCATTGCCCAGTTCGGGCTTGTCCTTAGCACCCGGCGCGAGTTGCGGGGTCTGTGTTGCCCCGGCGACGAAGAGATGGCCCTCGGCGTCGATCCCGGCGGGGTCCATCCCCAGGCGGCGTTCAAAAGCGTGGTGGTAGCAGTGGCAGCAGGTGTAGAAGGCCCAGA
>CAWUJC010000356.1:0-3955 GCA_963922355.1 uncultured bacterium
CGAGGCGCTACGACAGGAACTACGTGAGGCCGATGCCTACGTGGCGCCTTCCATCGGTCAGGAAGCCTTTTCCCTCGCCTCCTTGGAAGCCGCATCGACCGGCTTGCCACTCATCCTGTCCTCGCGGATTGGCCTGGGCGAATTCCTGGACGAGCGCGACATGCTGCGCTTCGAGCCGGAGGAGCCAGAAAGTTTTCGCGCGGCGCTGGCGTCTTGTGGGCAACGTCGGGAAGAACTCAGCGCTCCCGCCAGCCGGCAGCAGCGCCATGCCCGCATCGCCGAGCACTTTGCCCCCGCCACCACGGCGCAGCGGATTCTCGATTTGCCCCCGTCCGCCGCATGAACCGCCTGCTCTATCTCTACCCTGAAGAGTGGACCGGACGCCGGGCGCGCGAGATCCACACCTTGAATACTTGCGTGGCGCTTGCCCAGGCAGGTACCGAGGTCACGCTGGTGACGGCCGGAGGCTTGGACTTGGAAGCCGCCGTCCGCGACTTAACCGGCCAAGCTCCCCCTGCTGGTCTGGAGGCTGTGGCCTTATCCCGCCGCTTTGGTTTAATCAAAAGCGCGGGGATCTTTGCTCGCCGCTTCCGCGCGTGGCAGGAAAAGCAGGTCGCCTTTCACGCCGGATTTGTCATTCACCTCAAGGCCGCCGCGCTGCTGCGTGAAGTTGGGTTGCCGTATTGGTGGGAGGCGCACGAGGTCTTTGCGGAAACTCCGCCCCTGGGCAGCGACCGGGAGCGGGAGTTGGAATTACTTGAGCGTCCGGCTTGGGGGGAGGCCACCGGGCGGATTGCCACCAGCCAAGCTTTGGCCGAAGCACTGAACCTTCGCTATGCTCCACAGGGGGCAAGCTGGCCCTATCAGGTTGTCCCGCACGGTGGAGCTCCGGCAGAGGACAAAACGTTAGCCGATCCTGACGGCCCACTGGTTTATGCGGGCTCGCTCCAAGGCTGGAAAGGGTTGCCGCTGGCGTTGGAAGCCGCGGCTGATTTGAACTTGCCGGTCCGACTCATCGGCGGCAGCGAGGCGGAATGGCAGGAGCTGGCCGCGACGGAGTTGCGCCCGGACACCAAGGCCAATGTCGATTGGCGTCCACGGGTTGCTGCCCATGAACTCCGTGGCCACTTGGCGGGCTGTCGGGCGGGGCTTTGCCCGACCGTGGTGGAAAGCGGCTCGGGTCGCTACTCCTTGCCGATGAAACTCTTCGACTATGCCGGAGCCGGGCTACCCGTGTTCTGTACGGCGTTGCCGTCGCTGGAAGGGATCGAAACCGAGAGCTGGTGCGGGCAGATTCACGAGGCAAGTTTTGATGCTTGGCGCGCCGCTTTGGATGCCTGGCTTTTACCGCCCGAAGCGCCAGAGAATGCCCTCGCGTGGGCGGCGCGGCACACCTGGGCGTTGCGCGGTCAGCGCTTGGCTAGCCTCATTTTTGCAGACTAAGGAGCAGTTCCTCGATTCGCTGGGCAGCCGCCGCTGGCGCGTGTTGGGCCACGAGCTTCCCAGCGCTGGCCCGGGCAAATTCGGCAATCTTTTCGCGTTGGCTCAACACATCTTGCATTGCTTGGGCCAGAGCGTGGGGCTCGAGTGGCGAGACTTGGCCGCTCAACTCCTCTTCCAGAATCTCCCGGGCACCCACGTGCGTGCTGGTGACCACTGGCGTGCCGAGGACGAGGGCTTCCAGCGCGGCGCGGGAAAACGTATCGGACCGGGACGGGCAGACGATCACGGCCGCCGTGCGGAGTCGGGGCATGATTTCTTCCAGCGGGAGGCGACCAAGCAGTTCGAGGCGATCTCGCAGAGCGGGGTGCGCTTGCAACGTTTTCAGCTTGTGGGCAAAGCCCGGATTTTTCTCGGTTTCGCCCCCAATCATCACGATGCGGCGGATCAAGCCAGTGTCCTCGATCAAGTGGATGGCCGCCTGCAGAAAGAGGTCTGGAGCCTTCGTTGGATTCATCGCCCCAAAGAAGACGATGGGGGCGTCCGGGGCGGCGGGCTCAGGGTTTGGGCCTTCGTAAAGTCGGAGGAATTCCTCGCTAAGGTTCACCTCCCAGCGGGCGGTGCGTTCCGCCGGAACGCCGTAGTATTGCCGGAGCCAACGCTCCGCCAGCGCGGAATTAGCCGCGACTAGATCCGCCCGGCGGAAGCCACGCTTCAACCCCGCCACATGGGTGTAGCGAATCCTCTCGGGCTTCAGGCTTTGGGCTGGGGTCTTGGTTGCCCAGCGGACGGCTTGGACCGAGATGAGCAGGGGCGGGACCTGATAGTTTCGTCGAAAGAGTGCCTTCTTGGCCAGCCCGGCGGCCAGCCCGTCCGGTGCTTCGGCAATGGCCCAGACGGCGTCGAACGGACCGCGGTCCTGCAGGAACTGAGTGATGCGGCGGGCATCGCTGGCAATTTTGCGTTCGCCGCTCAGGTACTTGAACACCTTGTCCAACAGGTAACAGCCCGGTTCCCGCAGTTTAGCCGGGACGAGGCGGGCGGGCATTCCAGCCAACTGGGTGTCGATTGTTTCGTTAGCCTCGTGCGAAGAAAGGACGGTGATCTCATGCCCTCGTGCTTGGAGGGCAAGCACGAGGTCCGTCAGCGGTCCACCTCCGTAGCGTTGGATTTCGGCGTGGAGCGGCGTGGCAAGCAGGGCGAGGCGCATGGTTGGGATTCAGCACGGGGCTGCACTTTCATCTTTGACGGATGGCGGCTTTGCGCAAGGATGGACTTTCGCAAAATGGTACCGCTTCTCGATCTTCCCCGTATTCACGCGCCGATTCAATCCGACTTAGAGGCTGCGGCGCTCCGTGTGCTCCAAGGTGGTGGCTACGTCTTGGGCCCAGAAGTTGATGCTCTTGAGTTAGAGTTAGCGACTTACACCGGGGCGGCACAGGCAGTCGGTTGCGCCTCCGGCTCGGACGCGATTTTGCTTGCCCTTATGGCGCTGGAGATCGAGCCGGGCGATGCCGTCATCACGACGCCCTACACCTTTTTCAGCACGATCTCGAATTTAACTCGCCTGGGCATCCGGCCCAAGTTGGTCGACATTGACCCGGCGACCTACAACTTGGACGTCACGCAACTAGACGCCGCTCTGGCCGAGGGGGCGAAAGCGATCATGCCGGTTCACCTCTTTGGCCAAATGGCCGATATGGATGTGATCAGTAGCTACGCGAAGGAGCACGGCTTGGCGATCATCGAAGACGCCGCGCAGGCCCTCGGAGCCAAGTGGAACGGTCGCCATGCTTGTACGTGGAGCGCGATCTCGGCCACGAGCTTTTACCCGACCAAAAATCTAGGGGGCTTTGGGGATGGCGGGGCTTGTTTGACTGAGGACGAGACGTTGGCCGAGCGGCTTAAAGTCCTGCGTAATCACGGCATGGCGCCGAAGTATTACCACCCGTTTGTGGGGGTGAACTCGCGGCTCGATGCCATGCAGGGCGCGCTCTTGCGCATCAAACTCCCGTATTTGGATGGCTACGCGGAGGGCCGACGTGGCACGGCAGCACGATACCAGGAGCGTTTTGCGGCCAAAGGTTTGGTGACGCCGCTCGCGGGCTTCGAGCCAGACGGGAAGCAGATTGTCTTACCCGAGGCACGACCCGAAGCCGAGCACGTTTACAACCAATATGTCATTCGTGCACCACGGCGGGACGAACTCATCGCCCATCTGCGCGAGCATCAGATCGGCTGCGAAATCTACTATCCGCTGCCGCTGCATCTACAGGCGTGCTTTGCCGATCTGGGCTGTCAGGAAGGTGACTTTCCTCACGCCGAAGCCGCGGCCAAGCAGACGCTGGCCTTACCGAGTTTTGGCGAGTTGACCGATGCGGAAGTCGACGAGGTGGTCGAAGTCGTCGCGGCGTTTTATGCATAACTTGCGGCCTCGCCGCGCAAGACCTGGCGAGCGGCCTCCAGCACAGCTCCTTCGGTGATGTCCGCCGTGGGCCGGCCGAAGCCGTCGGTT
>CAWUJC010000357.1:0-3948 GCA_963922355.1 uncultured bacterium
CCGGTGCGCATGAGGGGAAGAATTAGGACGGCGACAAAGATCATCATTCCCACGTCAACCATACTGATGCCCGGGGCATGAATCGGGGCAATCAGTGACGCCACCCCGCAGATGCAAAGCACGTTATAGAGGCAGGAGCCGAAGCTGTTGCCGAAGACGATGTCGCTTTCCCCGCGGCTGGCCGCGACCACGGCGGTAGCTAGCTCGGGCGAGGTTGTGCCAATCGCCACCACGGTCAACGCCACGATCGCTTCGCTGATCCCGATTTCCGTCGAACAGGCGATAGCGTTTTTCACCAACAAGTCCGATCCCAGGCCGAGGAGGAAAAAGCCAAGAATGATGAAGCCGATCTCGAGGGGCAGATTCCCGCTCGGCTTCGGCAAGCCTTCCTCAAACTCCTGCTGGACCTCTTTCTTGGTCTCCCGTCGCGCCTGAACAATGTTGAAGACGGTGTAAAAGACGATGCCGGCGAAGAAAATGCCGCCCTCGATTCGCCCGATCGCACCATTAAGCAAGGCGATCGTGAACGCGATATAGGCGACGAAGACGATGGGCAAATCCCAGCGAATGAGCTGCAAGCGCACTTCCTGCGGGCGGATCAGCGCCGCCACCCCCAGCATCAGACAAATGTTGAGGATGTTCGCCCCGACGATGTTGCCGATGACGATGTCGCCCTTGTCTTCCAGCGCCGCCGCCACGCCCACGAAGAGCTCGGGCGTGCTCGTCCCGTACGCCACAATGGTCAGGCCGATCACGACTGGCGTTAGCCCCAGGCGAAAGCCAATCGCGGAGCTACCTTTGACGAGGCTCTCCGCGCCAAAGTACAACGCCACCAAGCCCCCGATCATCAACAAGACCTGGAGAAATAGACTGCTGCCAACGATCGTGATCAAAGTTCGAAAAGCTTTCTAAAGGTCTGCAAGCAGTTGCGCTGCAGGTTCCTCGGTTCATGGTTCGCTACTGCTTGCGCGGCTTCTGGATCACCAGTGGCAACCGATGCCGAGCGTGAGCACCTCCCCAAAGCGGTCCAAGATCGACGAAAGGAGGCCGTTTGGCAACCAGAACCGTTTTCGGACCACCGAGCTTAATCCTGTTCGTCTCGCAAAGGCCGGAAAATCTTCGGAAAAGGGGTTGCCACCCCCTACCCGTTTTACTATACTCCCCAGTTCCTGCCTATTCCGGCAGTCCCGTCGGGGTCATAGCTCAGTTGGTAGAGCGCTTCAATGGCATTGAAGAGGTCCGGGGTTCGACTCCCCGTGGCTCCACGCCCCTCGCCGAGGGGCTTCCCTAGTAAAGTGCAAGTTTTGGCCACTTTTTTAATCGGATTTGCTACCATAAATTTGCTACCATTGAAGGCGTGGCAGAAGCAAAAAGCCAGGAAGAGGAGACGCGGGGTCTCTACCAAAAAAACGACGTGTGGTGGTTCCAACCACCCATGAAGGACGGCAGGCGCCCCCGCCCCTTCAGCCTGGAGACCAAAGACCTCGGCCAAGCCATCCTCAACCGCCGCGACGTCCTGCTCACCGACCAGGATTTCCTGAGCAAACGCACCCCGGCGGCGCTTGAGGTCCTCACCGCACACTACCATCGCGAAAAAATCTCCCATGGCGGCATCCGCCGCGCCTCGAGCGAAAACATCCAAAACAGCATGCGGCGCTTGCTGGCGACTCCCTGCTAGGCAGCAAAATCCGCCTAGTTTAACAGACGATTTGCGCTGGATAACTTCATAACGAATTTTAAAGATCTACCCATCATCTTCTCTCAAATGTCGGACTCCACTTCCCACTCTGACGAAACTCTTTACCCCCAAGGAGTTTCACCAACCTGTAACAAGTGTAACTCTATTATGGTTTACAAGGACGGGTCAAAATCGTAAATAGTCACACAAAGAAAATGATGAACAGAAAGCTAGCTGCCTACATGGCCATTGGGCTGACGACCTCCGCAGGACAGGCGGATGCAAATCTTAGCGTCACTTTCTTCGGCCCTGGCGCGCAAAACCCTTCGAGCAATCCACCCACTCCGGATGGAATCAGTATGGGGTTTGCATACGGAAGCTACTTGTTTGTCGATAATACGTTAAGTGACGATAGTCTATTTGCCCATTGGTCAGGTGGCTACTTTACGCAAGGTACGGATTTCACCCCGCTCAGTGGAGAGGATCCAGGTTATTATTTCGGACAGGGTACATTTTACGAAGGAGCCATAGCAGGCGACCAAAACTACGCCAATATTAGTTTTAATACGACACTCTTTGAAACCAATAACGGCATCACCTTTGAAGCCGTTGGCCAGTTCTATTTCGACGGTGCAGGTGGCGGCTACTTGGTTGCACTCGCCGTTAATGCAGACAACACCGACTTATCTATCTCTGCGGGAAAAGCTGCCATCGACGCCATCCCGGAGCCAACCACGACCGGCCTCCTGGCCCTCGGTGCTGCTGGTCTGGCCATTCTGCGCCGGCGTAGGCTCGCTTAAGCCGCCTACCAGCACTTCTTATCTGTTCACCGAGAACGCGAGGGTTCACCGCCTTCGCGTTTTTTTGTGGGTAAAGCGTTCATTGTTACAAGATCGTTACCTTCTCGTCACCGGAATGACATACCCAAGACCTATAAAAGGCGAGATAGAGATAACAATAGCCTTAAAACTGCGAGGAGATCGACGATGAAGACCACGAAACTAACTGCCTATTTAACCACGGGTATCGCCGCTGCTGCCACTGGCCAAGCCGATGCCGCTACCCTTGTCACCCTTTATGGTCCGGGGGCGCAAAACTCTTCCAGTGATCCGGCGACTCCAGCAGGCATCTCGATTGGTTTGCTGGCCGATGGGGTGAATAACAGTTACGACCCGACCTACGCCGTCTCGGACATTGCCCCCGTCGGCCCCGGAACTGAATTCCGTCAAGCTGGCCCTCTCTACTTCGGCTATGGGGATTCCGGTTACTTCACAACCGGAGGCGATAACCTGAACATCCTTGATGCGTATAGCGCAGCGGGCTACTACGAACCGGACGACAACAGTTTCGTTTGGGGAGCCGTGGCAGGTATGAACTACGCTAACATCAGCTTCGATGGTGACGACGACATTTACGAAGCCGTCGGCCAGTTCTTCTTTGATGGCCAAGGCGGTGGCTACCTCGTCGCATTGGCGGTCGATAGCGAAGGCGACGCCCTCAGCATCTCGGCTGGTAAAGCTGCGATCGACGCCATCCCGGAGCCGACCACGACCGGCCTCCTGGCCCTCGGCGCGGCGGGTCTGGCCCTCCTGCGCCGTCGCAAGGCCTAAGGCTTCGTCCTCCAGACGAGCGTTTTCCGTAATCCGCAGGGCGCGAAGGTTCACCGCCTTCGCGTTTTTTCTTTCAGGGGAGCTATTCCCTTGTTGTTACAAAATCGTAACCCGACCGTCACCTTCTTGACACAACCACTCGTTACGGTGGAGGCAAATCATAGTTATCGAAACATTCTAGCTGAGAGGAGAGTCCACATGAAACCCACGAAACTAACCGCATATCTCACCGCTGGCGTAGCCGCCGCTGCTGGCCAAGCCGATGCCGCTACTGTTGTCACCTTCTATGGTCCGGGCGCCCAGAATACGAGCACCGATCCCGCAACGCCGGTGGGTATCAACTTTGGCTCCTACCTCACCCCTTCGAACGAACCCACCTTTTACGTTGATATTGATAGCAGCAATAACAGCATCTTTGCTGGTTATCAGGATGGCGGTTCGATTCTAGACTTTTTTACCTCTGGCAGTGATTTCGCCACGATCAATACTTCTGGCACTGGTGGGTATTACTTCTTCGAGCGCAATGGTGGTGGCCCCACGTATCGTTATGGTTCGACCAACGGTTCTACCAACTATGCCAACATCAGTTTCGACGGTGATGACGGTGTCTACGAAGCGGTCGCCCAGTTCTTCTTTGATGATGCTGGTGGTGGCTATCTC
>CAWUJC010000358.1:0-3941 GCA_963922355.1 uncultured bacterium
TGTAGTTTCTCTTGGGTAATGAAGGTTACACGCACACACTTTTGGCCAAATTGTTGGAGAGTCGATGGATTCACGGGATTGTCTTTGGCCCTGCTCAGGGTTTTGTCCGGCGGGTTCATTTTGCCTGGCCCAAGTTTGCTTGCGTGACGTTTAACCATGACTCTTGGCGACCGCGTCTTCACCGCGTTTCGATGGATGAGATGCACAAAATTGCGGTGGTTTTGCGGGAGGTGAAGCGTTTGGGCTATCGACGAATTGGCCTTGCTATGACCAGAAATCAAGACGCGATCCAGCATCATGGGGTTTCGGGGGCAGTCTTGGTGCATAATCAAACGGTCCCGGCTCGAGAGCGCATTCCACCTCTGATCTACGATGGCCCTTGGATCAAAGACAACGAAAGAGACGTCCACAGATGGTTGAAACGCTACCGGCCGGATTGTCTCATCTGCGGCGACGTCACGGCGATGGAAGTTGTCCAAGAAATGGGGCTGAAGGTCCCGGAGGACATCGGCTTGGTCCACCTGAACATTGGCCCTGATGTGGCAGACTGGACCGGTTATCACGTGGAACATCGCGCGATCGGCGCTGCCGCCGTCGATATGGTCATCAACCGGCTGGTCCGCAACGAGCGGGGGATTCCTAAGGATAGTCGAGAGCTTCTCCTGCGGGGTGTTTGGCAGCGGGGGAAAACGACGCTCAAGCAGAGTTACGTTGCCTAGTTGGCCACGGACCTTAAATCGGTTCCACGTAACGGATGCCGTTCATTGCTGCAGTGGCGGCAATCGAGAAAAATGTGATCCACGTTTCCCGAGCACCGTGTGTCTGGGAAATCCAACCTCAACCCCATCTTATCCATGAAGACAAACTTGCTTAGCTTCGTTCTCAGTTTGGCGGTTATTAGCGCCGCCCAAGCCCAAACCGTTCTCTATGATTTCAACACGCCAGGTCAGTTAACCGGCGATCTCACCTACGCCCAGAATGTTGCCGGTGGAACCCAGCAAAGTTCTGGTGGCCTAAGCAATTCTGGCTACGTGGAAGGTAGTGATTTCAATACATCCCAGTTTACCGCGGTTGCCAAGGCGGCTTACGCGACCAGCACCGCAGCGGACTTCACGCTCACGCAGTCCGTTTACTTCAAGACGCTTCCTACCATAGATTTGGGCACCTTTAGCGGCCAAGACCCGGTCATCCTTGGTATTTCGGATTCCGGCACCCAGGCTGCAAACAATCAAAATTTGCTGATTAATCTCACGCCGAACTTCATCGCCAGTACGGTTCGCATCAACAATCCGAATGACAGCGGAAACGTCGTGCTGGAGTTTAAAGGCGGTAGCAATGGGGGGCAATTTGGCCCAGCGACAACCGTTTCGGTGGCGGCAGATTCCTGGTTTTTCTTTGAGGTGAATTACAACTATCGCACTGGTCCCAATAATTGGTTGCTGGAGTACACCCTCTACAGCTCTTTGGATGACGGCACCTTGGATACCGAGCTTTTTAATCTGACCTTGAATGGAGCGATCCAGGCCAACATTTTTGGAGCTGATCCTGAGCTCTATGGCTTCTTGGCCTCGGATACGCAACTTAGTTCCAGCATCCAAGGTTTTGATAATGCCACGCTCGTGGGGGTGCCGGAGCCATCATCCGGCGCCTTACTCGCCAGCGTGGGATTAGGCTTGGCGGCCTGGACGCGCCGCCGCGGCGCTCGCTCTAAGGGAGCTTAAGTTTTCTAATTCAGGTTGAGTGTGTGAGGATGCGCTCCGTGGCCTGCTTTGGGCTGCGGAGCGTTCTCGTGTTAACGGGCAGAATCAGGTCTGCCGGCATTTTTTTGAGGCCTGGGAAAAAATTAAGTTCACTCGGGCCGACACGACGAACTTACACGCCCTTCTTGCAACATTACATTCTTGCAAGATAGCGCCCGTTCGCGCGTTCTTCCTAGGTTGCCGCACTTGGCAGCCAACCTAACCTAAGCCCGAAAACGATTAGCCATGAAGAACGTCCATGTGATCCCCCGCTTCACTACCCTCCTCGCTGTCCTCCTTGTCCTCGGTGGCAGCGCTTTGGCTCATGCCAACCCGACTTACTGGAACCTGAAACTGAAAGAAGATCCCCGCGCTGAAGTGGGCGAATTGGCGTTTGTGAAGGGCAAAACCGCTCCGGCTGGTGTCCACTTCATTCTTCCGGAATCCGAGATCGATCGCCCGAAAACGGTCACGGTTGTGGCGACTGATCCTGGCCAGAAACTGACCTTGAAGGTTTTCAAAAAAGACCCGAACCAACCGCTGGCTACGATTGAGACGGATGCCGAAGGCGTCGCCACTCAGTCTTTTCGCTCGGGAGAGAAAGTCTTCTTCCAAGTAACCGGCCCGGAAGGGGCGGACTATCAGTTGGCCGCTTGGGTAGGGCCCGAGATCAAAACCGGGATTGAATCTCCCGTCGTTGCGATGAGTTCCATTATGCCAGCGGGGAGCGATCCGGCGGCACCTGCTGCGACGGCGCCTCCGGTCTCGCCTGAGGCCGCTGCCTCCCAGGCTCCTGCAACGGCCGCCAACGAAGCTCCTGCCGCTCCAGCTGCTGAGGGGACGACGTTCGTTATCTATCTTCTTTTGGGAGGTATCCTGGTTCTGCTAGGCGTGATTGCTGGTCTGATGTTCCGAGGTCAGCAGATGCGCCAAGCACCGGTCGTGGTTGCCCTGGCGCTGTTCAGTCTGGCTTTCTTTGGTGGCAACGCTGCGGCCAACTCGCCGGAATCCAACATCGATCTGCGCCCCTCTTTGGTGAAGGAAGGGGAGGAAAACCCCAAGGCCATGGGGAACGAGATGCGCGAGCAGATCAAGAAGCTTAAGGAACTGTCCGACAAAGTGAAAACGCTCTCGGGCAATTTGGAAGGCGTCACGGGTGGGGCGATTGATCCCAACAATCCATACGACTTTAGTCCGCTGCGTAAGCGCCTCTCGATGGATCCTTCGCAGTTGGAAGTCGCCAACATGCTGAAGCAGGCAGTGAATTTACTCGAGCATTTTGGCTACATCGATCCAGCCGAGAACTTCGTCAAGGAAGACTACAATCCCAAGGGCTTGCCGGCTTTGCCCTCGCGCGCGGTGGACGACTACAAACTCCAGATGAAGGAGCGAATCAAGTTCTCTGAGCTGCAGGACAAGATCAACAACGCGAAGCACCATTTGGAAAAAAACTACGTCGTGCTCAAGAAGACGGAGATTCACACCAATCGCCTGATGGAGATGGCTGACGGTGCGGCTGCGCTCAACGGGATTGCCCAAATGTACTGGGCCAACGCCAAGGCCAACCCGGATGACCCGATGAACAAGTCGAAGGCTGGCTTCTACAAGAAGTACGACGGAGGGCAGCAGTCTGGGATCGAGTATCTAGAAAACGCGCTGAAGGAAATGGCCGAATTCGAGATGCAGAACTACGGCGACCGGAACTGGTACGTTTACTACGCGCTGCCCTACATGAACTACATGCGCGCCCGCTACATCCGCCCCGGCGCGTAAGCAGAGAGGTTGTTGGTCAGGAGTTGCCGATCAACGACAACTCCTGCTTTGAGAAGGGTGCGGCTCTTTTTCTTACTTCACGACAATCTTTCGGCTAGCCGAGGAAACCGCACCTGCTGGATTCGTCACGGTCAACTTCACGTCAAAGGTACCTGGCTGTCTCCATTGGTGGGCGATGGCATTGCCTTCCACGTTGGCGGTACTACCGTCCCCAAAGCTCCACGAGTAGGTGGTGATGTCGCCGGCCGAAGTCGCAGCATCAAGCATCAGATAGTCACCAACGTGGACAGAGGAGGCAAAAGGCTGGAAGGCGGCCTGTAAGGGCTTCTCCTTTAAGCTGCCCGGCATGGGAGGAACCGGAGGCAGCTTAGCACGCAGGTTGGCCAGGTCCGCAGTGTATTTCGCCGCACCAAGGTCAGTTGGCTTTTC